>JAFOFC010000027.1 GCA_017387515.1 Paludibacteraceae bacterium | reverse complement strand
TGTGAAGTATATACGATATTACAATAACGATAGAATTAAGTTGAGGCTAAATGGAAAAAGCCCGGTAAAATACCGAGCTTTATACCAATCTAAAGTTGCCTCTTAATAATGTTAACCGTCCAACTTTTGGGGGTCACATCATAGTGCACTTTGAGCTTTGGAGGTTTTTTGTTTAACTTGGTTCACTAAAAAACCCTGAGACACTTGAGCCTCAGGGTTTTATTTTGAATCACTGGATCATAAAAAGGTAGGTATAAATCTAATACCTAATACGGAAGCAATTCTAAAAAAACTGGATAGTTGGATATCCGCCTTTCCTCGCTCTACCCTGGCAATATAACTCTGATCGCGACCCGACTTTTCTGCCACTTCTTTTTGTGTCATATTCAATTCCTTTCTACGTTGCTTCAACATATTTCCATAAAACCACGCAATAGAATCTTCATCAAACTCATCACGAGTCTTTGTTCCATGCGCTCCATACTTCCCATCAAGCATTTGATTAGTAGTAGAAAGTTTTGCCAACTTATCTTCGCTAATTCTTCTCATAACTCTAAACTATTTAATATATTTTCAGCTTTTTCTATTTCCTTCCTGTAATCTTTTGTTGACTTTTTTACAAAAGCATTCAATAAAATTATTTTCGTAGATTCTATTACATTATCATGATCTATAGCAAATAACACAGAACGATATTCGTTAGTTCCTATAGATACTCTCATCTCATAAAAGTCTGTATTCTCAAGTTTTTTTATAAACTTTTGTGGAATGCTATATACTGTTTGAACAACGTTTAATACGTAATCAAATTTCTTCTTCACATTTTCCGATAGTCCCGCGTAGAACATTTCAAATTCTTCCGACTTATAGACCACACGAATATCTGTTATATTAGTTTTCTTAAGATTCATGCTGCAAATATAACTAATTAGTCATATTTATACAAATAATTAAACAAAAAAAGTCGCACCCATGACTGAATGCGACTTAAAGCATAATGTAAAAAATTCAGGTTTTGGTTACAACTTCACCTCTTTTATTCAACTCCTTTGTATCCCACGCTATTTACTCATCAGATTGACAAGCACCGAGTATTCAGGAATATCCGTTAGTGGGGTGGCTTTGAGGGTTTGGTAGTTGATGCTAAAACAGTAGGTATCGATGCCGTTGGTTACCACTAGGTAGGGAACGTGTAATTGCGTATTATAGCGAAGTGCTTGATTGATAACATCTTGTGTTATTTTTACCGTAGGAGCTTTGTATTCTACTAGCATAACAGGATGGCTTTTTGAATACACTACGGTATCGCATCGTTGTAATTGGCCGTTGATGGGCAAGGTACATTCGTTGGCAATGCAAACTTGTGGATAACTTTTTACATCGACCAAAAACTGACAAAACTGCTGACGCACACCTTCTTCGGGCGTAAGCACTACCCACTTTTGACGAAAAGCGTCAAAAATGTGTTTTTTTCCGTTCTTATTTTCTACGCGTAATTCCAAAATAAATACTACCTTTACAAAGGTAATACGATTTTTGTAAAACATCGTTTTTTTGGCACAAAAAGGCTTAACATACGCATCTATCATGCAACAAATTAGCATGAAACAATATGCGCCTATCTACGTACTGATGGGCGAAGAGCCTTACTATATCAATAAGATTGTAGAAGCCCTAGAGGCAAACATTCTATCGGAAGACGAAAAAATGATGAACCTTACCGTTAGGTACGGCAACGATGTAAAATCGAACAAAAACGGCGACATTGTAGGCCATATCATCAACGATGCCCAACGCTACCCCATGATGTCAGAATATCAGGTAGTGATTTTAAAAGAGGCGCAAACCGTCGACAAAAAAGACGTCTTTGACAAGCTACAATTTTACTTACAAAAACCTCAGCCACAAACCATTCTAATCATTGCCTACAAGTATGACACCATCGACCGTCGTAAAAAATGGATGCAAGTAGCCGACCAAATGGGCGTGGTTTTTGAATCGAAAAAATTGTACGAAAACCAAGTTGAACAATTTATTCAAGAGCAACTAAGACAACACCAGTTGCAAATGGATACCGATGCGGTACGGATGCTGTTAGAATTGGCAGGATCCGACCTCAGCTTGATAGAAAGCATTGTGCAAAAATTCTCTATTCTACTAACCGACAAAAAGAACATCACCGCCGAGTTACTAGAGAAAACCACGGGCATGAGCAAAAAATACAGCACCTTTGAACTGCAAGATGCCCTTATTGCTGGCAATGTAGTAAAGGCCAATCAAATTATTTTGCACACCAACGAGCCTATTCAACGCATCATTGCTACGCTTTTTACCTATTTTGCCAACCTAATGTCGTACCTATACATGGCCGATAAAAGCAGGGCTGCCGAGTTACTTCGCATACAACCTTGGGCTCTGCGCAATTACGAAGCAGGGGCTAGACGATTTTCTAAAATGCAAACCTTTAAAATTATTGGGTATCTAAGAGAATACGATGGCAAATCTAAAGGCATAGGAACGGCCGACAACGACGACACCAAACTACTTAAAGAACTGGTGTATAAAATATTGCATTAACTTTTTTTTGATATGAACATACAAGATTATCAATCTTTCTTTTTTGTAGGCATTGCTGGCACTGGCATGAGTGCCATTGCACAATACTTGCGCGGATGCGGTAAAACTGTTACTGGTTCGGACCGTTTGTTTGCAGCTGGCAGCAAATCGCAACTGCAACAACAGTTTGAAGACATGGGCATTACCTGTGCCATACAAGATGGTAGCGGCATTGACAGCAGCATCGACTTGGTGGTAGTATCTACGGCCATAGAAGAAAGCAACGTGGAATACCAAAAAGCCTTATCGCTTAACATTCCTATTGCTAAACGTTCGGCTGTATTAGCCGCCATATCGGACGATGTTAAAACCATAGCCGTAGGGGGCACATCGGGCAAATCAACCACCACTGCCATGGTGTACCACGTGCTATCGCAAGCAGGATTAAGCCCATCATTAATAACCGGAGCAGGCCTGACTGAACTACAAGAAAAGGGATTGCCAGGCAATGCGATTAAAGGCGACGGAGAATGGTTGGTCATTGAAGCCGACGAATCGGATGGTTCTATTGTAGGCTATCATCCCGAAATTGCCGTAGTGCTAAACATAGAGCGCGACCACAAAGAAGCGGACGAGTTAATTGAACTATTTACTACCTTTAAAGAAAATACAAAAGGGGCTTTTATTGTAAATGCCGACAATGAATTAGCCGCAGGCTTATCGCTTTTAGCAGAATACGATTTTTCTGCCAAAGGTGCCAAAGTAGGCGTAAAAGGCAGTTCGTTTAAACAAAGTGGATTTAGCATCTCGTTTAAAATAAACGGGAACAGTTGCAAAGTACCTGTTATGGGTGCTCACAACATGGAAAATGCCCTAGCGGCCTTTGCCATCTGTACCCAAGTAGGCATAGACAAATCTACTATCATCAAGGCATTGTCATCGTTTAGAGGCATTTATCGCCGTACACAATTGGTAGGAGAAAATAAAAAGAACAAACAATTTGTAATAGACGATTTTGCACACAACCCATCGGAAGTAGCTGCTGCCATTGCATCGTGCCAATTGCTAAGCCCCAGGGTAATTGCCTATTTCCAACCCCATGGTTTTGGTCCCCTACGCTTTATGCATGCCGAACTATCGCAAGAAGTGGCTAAGGTATTACGCCCCAACGATTATTTTTTAATTGGCGACGTTTATTATGCTGGGGGCACGGTAGATAGAAACATATCGCCCACGGTGGTTAGCACTGCCATTATACGCGAAGGCAAACAAGCGCACTACGTGGGCAACAAACAAGGTGCCCTTACCGAAATGATTACCTTGGCCGACGAAAACACCACCTTTTTAATTATGGGTGCTCGCGACCCCCAATTGGATCAATTGGGCAAGGAATTGCTAAAAAGGTTGTAAAAAAAAAACAGCATACAAAAAAGGGGCAGGCCAACAGGTCTGTCCCTTTCTCTTTAGTTTAGGTTAGGTTAGGTTAAGTTAAGGTTACTCTACTCCCAATTGCACTTGGTTAATGTCGTCTACTAATTTCCAGGTATTTCCTTTAATGTACAGACCCATTTTTAAGGATTCTCCTTTTGAATTAGCTAATCCAACTACGTATTCGTTATTAAAGTTTCTAGCACTAAATTGTTTAATGATACTTTGAATGGTACTTTCCCAAACTTTACCTGCCTCTTTGTTCAAACCATCTTTAACGGGCGAACCAATTAGCAGATTTTCGTTATAGAAAACTTTATAATTAACATTGCTTCTTAATGTGTTTTCTACGTCTTCCCACTTTTCTGTTTTATCTACTACATGCATAGCTTTGCAGTAAGGAGTGTATCGGTCAAAATAACGAGGCACTACTGGCAAATAAACATACATATTTGCGTATTGATACATAAAACAGTGAGTTCCGCCCCAAGGACCAGCAGATTCGTGGAATGTTTTAAAAGTAGCATTAACGCCCATACAAACCGATTTTCCATCGTATTTATCGGTACTGGCATCTAGCATATAGGTAATTGCTTGTTCTGTTAGACAACTTCTGGTAGAGAACTGAGCTACACCTTTAAATGTTGGATTAAATCCCCATTCAATATCGTATACCTGATTATAGTTCTCTAGTTTTTTACCATAATCCCATTCAACCCATGTATGGTTATCTTGATATTGAACTGGCAATTCACTATCAGTCATAGCTATAGTGGTATAAGCTGGTGTATAAGAGAAACACAGATTTCCCGAGAAACTAGGACCACTTGCATCTGCACCGGCAGCAAGACCACCACCTACTGTAAGTGTAGAAGGATAATAGGTTTGTGTACTACTACTTGCCATTCCTATTGGAGTTGCTTGTGTATACGAAATATCACTGCCAGCAACATTTGTTAGTCTTAATCCTACATTTAAACCAGCATAATTACCACCTGTGTATTTGTATTTGTAGGCCATTTTTTTCTGAGTCACTATATTCTCAATATAACATTTGCTAGCATCAAATACTTCTGACACATTTACATCATATACATACTTATTAGTGGCCACATCAAATCCTGCGTATACTTTTAGTTCTATAATAGCTTCGGTAGTTCTTGGTCCTGGACCTGTTCCAAAGTCATTATAATTTACTAGATAATCATGGTCAACAGTAACCGTTTGGTAAATTTTGTTCGTAAACGCTTGGTAAGCAACATCACCACAAGAAGCATCCAAGCTACGCAATTTGGCCCCATTAAAAGAATTCATCCATTCGGCGGCTCTTTCGCCAATTCTACCCAACGAATATTCAGACGACAATTCGTTAGTTGGCATTACTTTTTCTACTTTTATCTCATTAGTTAAAGAATCTACGTATTCTATTTCTATATTACTTACATTTGACTTGCAGTACGACATCGCATTACCATCCTTTTTTACTAGGTAAAAGGCATAATTTTCCATCAACGCTTTGCCTTCTTCATCAAAATTATCACCCTCAACTCCGTTTAATTTTGACAACAATTTAATTGCGTTACTAGATGGATTCACAAAACCAATCGCTTTGTTTTTTGCCCAATGCAATTGAACCGTTTCTAACAAAGAAGCATTGCCTAAAACTCCTTGAGCAGCAGCCTCGTCCAATACCACTACATCTGAATTCTCTGTAATAGAACCTGCTACATTAGGGAAACGTTTTAAGAAATAAGGCATAAAATCTGCCGAGGATGATCCTAGCACTGCCACTTCGCCATCGTACACTTGATCTACCACATCCATATCCAAATTAGCTGGAGCAATGGGCTGTTCTTCTTGCATCTGTTCCTGACTTTGTGGTTCTTCACCACGATCTTGACATGCGGTAAACATACCTCCTATTAGTAACAGAGGTAGTAACCATTTGATTTTTTTAGTTGCGCTTTTCATACGAACAACATTTAATTTTACTACTTGGGCGAATTGCCCGATTCATTGTTAGTGTGGTTTGCAAAACACATAACAAAAGTAGTTTTCTGTTGCAGCAAAGTGCCTTTAAATAGGTAAATAGAAGTGAACGAAAATTAATTTTAAGAATGCAGAAAAACGATTAACAATGCAAACGATGTTTTTAACAAATCATCAATTACAATGTTGTTACAACACCAAAAAGGGGATGACTAATTTACTTTTTAGTCATCCCATTACGCATATTGGAAAGTATTTTAGTATACTTCTTTACAAATTTGGGCAATATTGTCTGATTTTCCCAAGGTATAAAAGTGCAACGATGGAATGCCAAATGCTTTTAACTCCTTGCATTGTTGAATGGTCCACTCTACCCCCACTTGGCGAGCCGCCTCGTTGGTAGTGCATTTTTTTACCTCTTTTACCAGCACTTCTGGCACATCAATGTTAAAGGTTTGAGGCAATAGGTTCAAATCGTTTAAGCCAGAAATGGGTTTTAGCCCTGGCACAATGGGAATAGTAATGCCTTCGGCACGACAGGCTTTTACAAAATCAATGTATTTTTGATTATCAAAAAACAGCTGGGTTACCGCATATTCAGCACCCAATTTTACTTTTTCCTTTAAAAACTGAATATCGGTTTCTAAATTGGGCGCTTCGATGTGTTTTTCGGGATAGCAAGCCACACCCATCGAAAACTGAGTAGGCACGGGCGACTTAAGTGCATCGTCCAAATAAATACCTTTGTTCATATTGGCAATTTGTTGCATCAAATCGGTGGTATGAGCATGCCCATTTTCTTTAGGAATAAACACACGCGAACCTTTTTGCGCATCGCCACGCAAGGCAAATACATTATGAATGCCCAAGAAATCTAAGTCGATTAAGATATTTTCTATTTCTTCTTGGTTCAAACCGCTGCAAATAAGGTGAGGCACTACCTCTATACCGTATTTATAATGAATGGCTGCAGCTGTAGCCACCGTTCCCGGGCGTTTGCGCACCACGCGTTTTTCGATGCTACCATCGTCTTTGGTTTTGTATTGTACATCGGCTGCATGGTAGGTAATATTGATGTACGACGGATTAAATGCCAACAAGGGGTCGATGGCGGCATAAATAGCCTCAATTCCCTTGCCCTTTAGTGGAGGCAATACCTCAAAGGTAAACAAAGGATTTTGGGCAGTGCGTAATTTTTCGGCAATATTCATAATTAAAAGTATTTAGCATGTTTATTGGCTAGGTAAAGTCCACAAACCGATGCTTGTGGCAACATAGCCCCGCTTTCGGTAAGGGTGATTCCCAAATCGGAAGCCTCTAAAAGGTCAAACAAAGGTTGTTTTAGTTGGTGGTTGGGCAAACAAGGATAACCCACAGCAGGCCTAATACCGGCATCAAAACCCCACCATTGGTTTTTCATGGTTTCAAACAGGTATTCAGAGCAAGCTTCTACCAACCTATCGGCCAACAGTTGCACCACCATGGCCGCATAAGTTTCGTTATTGGCTTGCAACTGGGCTATCCATTCCATTACATCAACGGTAACAGCAAAGGCACCCACATAATCGCCATGGGGCGATACAAAATCGGCCAACGAACAATCGCGACGCTCCATAGGGAATGCCCTACCACCTATTTCTATTGTTTCGCCAACAGAAATCGCGGGGAAAATACCCACCCTACCACGCATCTGCCAACAAGTTGGGTTGTTAAACAGGTACTTTTTGGCTTCGGCAATTAAATCGCCTGCTTGGTCAAATTTTATTTTCCACGCCTGTGCATAGGCTTTCCAATTGATGTACGACGCTACCTCTTTTAACGGCAAAAAATCGTCTACACGCCATGCACCTATCTCGGTGGGAACAAAAATGGGTTCGTTTTGCCAATCGACAAGCACCCGTTTATTGGTTTCTATCGGTTGTTTTTGCTCGTATTGAGCCCTGATTTGGGCATATTCTTGTTTATAACGGGCGGCAGCATCCTTATCGGCTACTAATTCGTTTACCAAGGCTACATTGTGCGATGCATCGTTAGAATGCAACACGGGCGCGCTATACAAGGGATCTAATTTAAGGGCCGTGTGCGCCAACGAGGTAGTTGCGCCGCCTACTACAAGGGGTATAGAACTACCACAACGCTGCAATTCGGTAGCCACCTGGGCCATTTCTACTAAAGAAGGAGTAATAAGCCCACTTAAACATATGGCTACCACTTGTTGCTCTGTGGCTGTACGCACAATGGTTTCTTTGGGCACCATTACGCCCAAATCAATTACATCGTACCCATTACAAGCCAATACTACTCCCACTATATTTTTACCAATATCATGCACATCGCCCTTTACGGTAGCCAACAACACCTTGGGACGATGGGTGCTATGTTGGGCTTCTTGTTGCAACAAGGGTTCTATAAAACTAACCGCTTTTTTCATCACTTGCGCTGTTTTTACCACTTGTGGCAAGAACATTTTGCCTTCGCCAAATAATTTACCCACCTGCGTCATGCCCTTCATCAACACCTCTTCTATCAGTTGAATGGGACGATAGGTTTGTAAGGCTTCGTTTACGTCGGCCTGTATAAACTCGGTTATGCCATGCATTAACGCATGCACCAACCTATCTTGCACCGAAGCACTGCGCCAAAGGTCAGTTTGTTCTGCCTTAGCCACGGTTTCGGTATTTTGCAAGGTTTTAGCGTAAGCAATCAACCCGTCGGTAGCATTGGGATGGGTATTTAAAATAACGGCCTCTACTTTGGCCAATAACGTGGGCTCTATTTGGCTGTATATTTGCAATTGGGCAGGGTTAACTATGGCCATATCCAAGCCTGCTTGAATGGCATGGTACAAAAACACCGAGTGCATAGCCTCGCGCACCACATTATTGCCCCTAAAAGCAAACGATAGGTTGCTAATACCACCACTTACCTTAGCATGTGGTAGGTTTTGTTTAATGTATCGTACCGTTTCTATAAAATCAACACCATAACTATTGTGTTCGGGCATACCCGTGGCTAGGGTAAGCACATTAGGGTCAAACACAATATCTTGAGGGGGGAAATGTAGTTTTTCGGTTAACAGTTGGTAGGCACGATGGCACACTTGGATACGTTTGGCATAGGTAGTGGCCTGTCCTTCCTCGTCAAAAGCCATTACTACCACCGCTGCTCCCATTTTTTGGATGTACGATGCGCGCTCTAAAAAGACCTCCTCACCCTCTTTTAGCGATATGGAGTTAACAATGGCCTTACCTTGTACATATTGCAATCCTTTGGCAAGTACCTCCCAACGCGACGAATCGATCATGACAGGCACACGCGCTATGGTGGGTTCATTACCCATCAAGAACAAGAAATGCGCCATTTCGGCCGAGGCATCTAGCATGGCATCGTCCATGCAAACATCAATTACCAAAGCCCCACCCTCTACTTGTTTACGGGCAATGGTAAGGGCTTCATCGTATTTCTTTTCGGCAATCAATCGGGCAAACTTTTTAGAACCTGCCACGTTGGTGCGTTCGCCCACGTTTACAAATTGCTGGTCGATGCACAAGGTTTCCAACCCTGTTAAATAGCCTTTTTGCGTGGGTTGCACCGGAATGCGAGGCGCTGTTTGGGCAGCCATTTGACCTATCAAAGCAATGTGTTGTGGCGTAGTTCCACAACAGCCCCCTACAATGTTTACCAAACGCCTATCAAAATAAGGTTGCATGGCTTGTGCCATCGACGCTGGCGTTTCGTCGTACTCTCCTAGGGCATTGGGTAAGCCTGCGTTAGGATGCACACTAACATAGCAACTGGTTAGCGACGATAACGTAGCCAAATGGGGCAACATATCGGCCGCTCCAAACGAACAGTTTAACCCTATAGACATGGGCGAGAAAGGTTCTACGGTAGCCACCAACGCCTCTAAGGTTTGTCCGCTTAACAATCTGCCACTTTTTTCTAGCGTTACCGATACCATAACAGGCACATCGGGGGCCTGGTTTTTAGCAGCCACCAAAGCGGCTTTCAGGTTAAGGGTATCAAAAAAAGTTTCAAAAAGCAGCACATCTACATAGGGGCGCAAAGCCTTAATTTGCACACTATAGCGACGACATAATTCGTCAAAACCACCCTGGTCTGCTAGGGTAAGGGTTTTATTAGAGGGGCCTATAGAACCTGCCACATACACTTTTCTTGAAGCAGCATCGGCCACCTGCCTGGCTAATTGCCCATAGGTAACATTGCGCTGTACAATGGCATCATCATCGCCCTCGTTGGCCACAAAGGTATGGGTAGAAATAATATCGGCACCTACCTCTATATAAAGTTGGTGTACTTGCTTTACCTTATCGTACTCGGCACCGGTTAGGCGTTGCAGCATGGTTCCCATGGCTCCGTCTAGCACCAAAACACGTTGTTTTATAGCATCTAGAATCAATTTCATACTACTTTTTATAGAAAGGACAAATATATCCAAATTATCCATTATTTTCACTATATTTGTACCGAAATAAAAAGCACTATGAAAAAAGCATTTATACGACTAACGATAGTAGCCATTACGCTACTTTTTTCGCTACCTACCTATGCGGATTGGCGATACGGCATTAGAGCTAGCTACGATAATACAGGGGCTACTTGGACCATTGACGGAGAACGTTACACTACCCGAAATATCCACGGTTTTTCTATAGGACCAGCTGTTGCCTACGAATTTATTGATTATTTTTCACTACAATCGGGTGTATATTTTTCGATGAATGGTTTTGCCACAGGCGACCATAGTTTTGTTAAAGACATCGAGTACGTACTAGAAGAAACCCTTCGATTGTATTATTTACAATTTCCACTGTATGCTGTGGGGCAATATCCATTAAAAAACGATGCTACGTTACTACTGGAGGTAGGGCCTCATTTCTCTTGCGGGTTAACCGACCAAATTACCACCACATTAACCTTACCCCTATATCAAGAACAAGTAGAGCAATCTGAAAGTAACATTGCGTTTGACCACGAGTTATCGCGTTTTAACCTATCTATGCACGTGGGCATTGGTGCGGAATACCTTGGAGCACGCCTTATGGTGGGCTACGACTTTGGTTTGTTCGACATGGCAGTTACTGACGAAGACCAACTAAGAAGCGGTGGCTTTACATTATCAATAGGTTACATGTTCTAAAATAAGCAACGTGAATTTTAACGACTTACCTTTAGAAGCCGAATTATTGGATGGGTTGCAAGCCATGAATTTTAAAGAGGCTACCCCCATTCAAGAAAAGGCTATCCCCCTAATATTAGACAAAAAAGACATCATTGCTTGTGCACAAACAGGAACGGGTAAAACCGCCGCCTATTTGCTTCCTATTTTAAATATTCTGTGCCAGCGCAAACACCCCGAAGATAAAATCAATGCGCTTATTATGGTGCCCACCCGCGAGTTGGCGCTACAAATAGACCAACAACTGGATGCATTTGCCTATTTTTTGCCCGTTACCTCGGTAGCCGTATACGGAGGGGGCGATGGCGCTATCTTTAGCCAACAAGAAAAAGCCATGCGAAGCGGCGTAGACGTAGTTATTGCTACACCAGGCAGGCTTATATCGCTCCTAAACATGGGCAAGATAGACATGTCATTTGTGCAATTTTTTGTATTAGACGAAGCCGACCGCATGTTAGAGATGGGGTTTGTTGACGACATTATGCGCATAGCATCGTACCTGCCTAAGCAAAAACAAACCTTGCTTTTTTCGGCTACCATGGCACCTAAAATTAGGGAGTTAGCCCGCAAAACACTCATTCAACCAGCAGAAATTCACTTAGCCACTTCAAAACCTGCCGATAAGATAGACCAATCGGCCTACGTTTGCTACGAAGCCCAAAAACTAGCATTAATAAAAGGTATTTTTGCATCGCAAGCATTAACGCGCGTTATTGTTTTTTCGTCGTCCAAACAAAAGGTAAAAGAAATATACCACACCTTTAAACGCATGCATCTAAAGGTGGCCTCGATGCATTCCGATTTAGAACAAGCCGAGCGCGAAACCGTGATGCGTAACTTTAAAAATGGGCACATTCACATTTTGGTTGCCACCGATATTGTTGCCAGAGGCATTGACATTGAAGACATTCAAATGGTGATTAACTACGATGTGCCACACGATGCCGAAGATTACGTACACCGCATAGGACGTACTGCCCGCGCCGGTGGCGAAGGCATTGCCATTACGTTTATTGCCGAAAAGGAACAATACAAGTTTGGTGCCATCGAAAAACTCATTGAAAAAGAAGTACGCAAAGTACCACTGCCCGAAGAACTAGGAGAGGCACCTGCCTATCATCCACAACCTAAAAAGCGCCACCCACGTGGCAAATACCCACGTAAAGGTTTTAATAAACGTCCTAAAAAGAGCGTAGAACGAACTGACAACAAATAACATGAAAAAAATTGCCATCATAGGAGGAGGCGTAGCTGGTCTATCGGCTGGTATTTATGCCCTAAAAAGTGGCTTTGCCTGCGATATTTACGAGCAACATATTTTTGCAGGGGGACAATGCACCAGTTGGAAAAGAAAAGGATACCACATAGACAATTGCGTGCATTGGTTAACGGGCACCAACCCGGCTACCCAAATGCACCAGGTTTGGAAAGAACTGCACGTGCTTGGCGATGATATTCCTGTAATTCAAAACGAATCGTTCTTACACCTAGAAAGCGAGGGCGAAAGCCTTGATCTATGGCAAGACACCCATCGTCTGCGCCAAGATCTATTACAACTATCGCCCGTAGATGCCGATGCTATTAACGAGTTTGTAGACCAAATAGAAGTGTACAAAGGCATGGATATGCCTGCTTTAAAACCAGTTGAGCAACTATCTATTAAAGAATTTTGGCAACTGCTAAAAAAATTGCGTCCCATTGGCAAAATTCACGGTAAATTATCGCGCATATCGTTACAACAATATGCCAAACGATTCAAACATCCTTTGCTACAAAAAATGATATTGGCCTACATGCCACATACCTACAACGTATCGTCTTGGCTGTTTGTATTGGGTACTTTTTGCAGCGGCAATGGTGCACTTCCCAAAGGCGGTTCCGAAGGCATAACCCACCGCATGATTGACCAATTTTTAGCATTGGGAGGCACCATTCATACCCGCAAAAAGGCGGTTGCATTTACCTATGGCAAAAAATGCATCAGCGGGGTTACCTTTAGTGATGGCACCACTGCCACAGCCGACTATTACATAGCGGCATGCGATACCGCCGTTACCTTTAAGCAATTGTTGCACCCTAAATACATTGATAAATTCTTTAAGGAACACTATAGCAATAAGCAAGCACATCCCGTATACAGCAGTTTTAACACCTACCTAGCGGTAGATGCAGACACCTCTTTTTTGGGCGATACCACCTGGTTTGACTGCTATCCTTATTGGGCAGTAGGTAGGGTACAAAAAAACATCCTATTAAAAAACTTTGCTAGCGAGCCAGGTTTCTCGCCAGCAGGCAAAAACCTGCTACAAACCTTACTGGTACAATACGAAGACGATTTTGAACGTTGGGAAGATTTGTACCTACGCTACCCCGAAAAATACAAAGAAGAAAAGGCCCGATTGGCCCAACAAATTGTAGAACGCTTAGAAACTCAATTCCCCGTTTTTAAAGGTAAAATAGAGGTAATTGAAACCGTATCTCCCTACAGTTTTTATCGCTTCTGCGGAGCATACAAAGGTTCTTATATGAGTTTTATTTTAACCCCCTATGCTCCTAAAAAATCGCACAAAGGCCGCATTAAGGGACTATCTAATTTATACCTTAGCGGACAATGGTTACAACCTCCAGGCGGGCTTCCCAACGCTGCCGTTACAGGTAGATTTACCATTCAACGCTTGTGCAAGTCAGAAGGAATTCCATTTAACCAAGGCTAAATGTTTAGTTTTAAGCAGTTTACCATTCACCAAGATGCTTGTGCCATGAAAGTGGGCACCGATGGCGTCTTATTAGGGGTACTTGCCGATGTAACAGCAGCCACCCACCTGCTAGACATAGGCACAGGAACAGGTCTTGTAGCCTTAATGTTGGCTCAACGCAACCCTAGCATGAGCATTGATGCCATAGAAATTGACAGCAAAGCAGCCAAGCAAGCCGCAGAAAACGTAGCACAAAGCCCATGGCCACAGATTAGGGTACACTGTGCTGCGTTGCAAACCTACACCGCCAACCAGCCATACAACCTGATTGTAAGCAATCCACCCTATTTTGTAAACTCGCTAAAAGCGCCAAAGGCAGAGCGCACCACCGCCCGCCATACCGATAGTTTATCGTTTAACGAACTAGTAGAAGGCGTAGATAGGTTACTATCGCCAGCAGGAAAATTTTGGGTAATATTGCCAGCGGACGAGCAAACAAACTTTTGCCAACTAGCGCAAGAAAAAGGACTATACCCTTATCGCCTTATTCATGTACACCCCCGTGCAGAGAAACCAGCCAAACGCATTGTTATGGGATTTACTCGCACCCAAACCACAACACACCAAGAACACCTTGTTATAGAAAAAGAGCAAAGACACCAGTACACCGATGCCTTTGCTCAATTAACCGCTCCTTTTTATTTAGATAGAGACTAACTCTACCTTACCCGTTTTGTGGTAATACAAATAACCTTCTATGTTATTCCATCTGCCCATATCGGCCAACAACTGCATGTAATTTTTAATTTGTCGTTGGTACGAATCGTGTTCATCGCCAAATTTATAATCAACTACCACGATAGTATCGCCTTTTACCAACAAACGGTCGGGACGATACATGGCATTTTGCTTGCTTTTTTTCTTGGTATGCGTAATAATGCTACGTTCGTTCCATACAGCACTATACGAACCATCAAACCAAGTTTTGGCCTGTGGGTGCGACAAAATTTCTAGCAGTTCTTTACGGGCGTCGTCTACCTTTTCGGGTAAAATCATGCCCATACGAATGGTTTTAGCCAACGCTTTTTCTAAGTCGTCTGCTGTTACAATAAATTGCAACAATTGGTGCAACGTGCTACCCCAACGTTGTTGTTCCGAGCTTTTCGCTTTAAGGCGTAAACGCAAACTCTTATCTTTAAAAGATTTAGAGTAATAGGGCAACGAGATTGTATCACTCTTTTTTTCTTCTTCTTTCTTGTCTTGCGGTTTATCGGGCAATGCACCCACCGTCATGGTTTCTACCAGTTGGTCCTCTGTCCACTGTACAGACAACTCTTCTTGCAAGGTATCGGTAATTTGCTTGGCTATTTGGTATAAAGCCATTCCTTTCTTTAACTCTTCACCTTTTTCCTTTTTAGAGAACACATACAATGCATGCTCGGCACGGGTAAATCCCACATACCATTTGTTTACAAAATCGATGGTTTCGTACAAGTGTTCTTCTCTATAAGCTTGAGCAAAAACAGGATTAGTTTCCAACAAGATTTTTTTGCTATAGATAGGCACTACAGGCAAAGAAGTAAACTCGGTACCTTTTGTTTTGCACCATAATAGATTAGCTTGGTCTTCTTTTTTATAAACATTGCCCAAACAAAATGGCATCATAACAATAGGATAAGCCAATCCTTTTGAGCCGTGAATGGTTATGATTTGCACCGCATTTAGTTGCTCATTAGCAGGAAGTTTAGTTTTAAACCCATTTCTATCCCACCACTGAATAAACGTTTGTGCATCTGGGTAATTATGGTCGGCAAAGCCGCTCACCATATCCTGAAATGCCTGCAAGTAGGCCGAATTTTGGTCCGATTCATTCAGCTTAAAAATTTGAATGTAGCTCTCTATAGCCTGGAACAATGGCAATTGCATGGCATCTACCAAGGCTTTATTTTCTTCATCAGACACATTGCGAATCATGCTCAAAACACGCGCGTCCACTTCGGGCTGCGTAGAACACGACAAACGAATCACCGCCACCAACAAGCGCACCGCAGGCGACTGCGATAGTAGCAACGATTCGGACGATATAACAGGGATATTCTCTTCTAGTAACCAGCTAGCCAATAACGATCCTTCTTTGTTTTTTTCCACCAACATGGCAATATCCTTATACAAATAACCATGGTCCAACACTTGCTTTATGGTCTCTATAAGCTGTTCTCGCAACCAAACGCCGTATTTATCTATGTTAGAGGTTCCCTCGGCATTTACCCACTTTATTTGCACCAAACCTTGTTTGTCTTGGTGTTTGGGCGACACATTTTGCACCACATCTTGGTAAGCATCCAACAACATTTCAGCCCCATCTATCGTTTTAAACAGCAATGGGAATTGGGTAAAAAATGCGTTGTTAAACGTAACAATATCCTTGTAACTACGCCAATTAGTCGTGGCAGGTTTGGTGTCCTGTCCTGGCATAAGAGCAGGATAATGATTTACCGTATATTGTGGTGTAAAATCTTGGTCGATATTGGCCAAAATGCGCCAATCCGAATTACGCCAACGGTAAATACTTTGTTTAATATCGCCCACTATCAGGTTATTATTACCTTGGCCTAAACTTTCTGATATAAGGGGCTTAAAATTACTCCACTGAAGAATAGAAGTATCCTGAAATTCGTCAAGCATGTAGTGATGCAAATAATTACCCATTTTTTCGTAGATAAAAGGGGTATCGCACTCACCTATCATGTTGTGCAAAAAGCCGTTTACTTGCGAAAGCATTACCATATTATTCTCTTTCAAATAACGATGAATAATTTGCTCCAAATCTAGCAAAACGGGCAATAAATCAATGGGGACTAAAATGGCATCAATGGCATTGAAAGTACCTTTACGATTACTTAGCACACTACCCAATTGCCCCAAAGCTTGCGAAAAACCAAGCGCATCCAATTGTGCATAAAGAACATCATTAGCTTTAGTTTTAGTAAATGCAGCACGTGCGGAACCTTCTGTTCCTAACGTTAATTTGATAAAGGAATCGGTAAATGTAGGCCATTTATCGTTAGACACCTTGGTATCTAGTTGCATTAAGACACCATTGCTAGAATTACCCTTGATGCTATGGTCAAAGTTCGCTTGCTTAAATATAGCCTTTAAAGCAGCTATTTCATCGTGTATTTGCCGCAAAATGCCTTTCTTATTGGCTATCAGTTCCTTTCTAAACGCATCAATTTGACCCTTTGCGTTGGGCAGTGATCGCAACATACTTAAGGCTTCGGCCACATCCTCTCTAAACAATTGTTCTGCCAGTTTTGATAATTCAGTTTGGTACTGCCAACTTTCGCCTTCTCTAATTTTTTCTTTAGCACGCGTTAACAACCAATCGTATAAATGCTGGCTTTCGTCACGTTGCAGCGAAAAGGTAAGTTCTTCTACAGCCTTGGCAATCACTTCCTTGTTATCGAGCGCCAACGTGTACGACCCATACAAGCCCAACTCACGCACAAAACTGCGCATAATTTGTTGGTAAAACCCATCAATGGTCGATACATTAAAATGCGAATAATCGTGTAACAAATTTGCCAAAAGTTGTTGAGCCTCTTGGGACGTAAATTTAGCCTCATTTTCGGCATCTTTGGCCTCATTATCCACTATTTTCGATAAGGTTTCGATAATACGTTCCTTCATTTCGGTAGTTGCTTTGTTAGTAAAAGTAACCGCCAAAATGTGCCTATGGTGTTTTTTCTTTAACAACCCCAAATACTTTTGGGTAAGCGTAAAGGTTTTACCAGAACCAGCCGACGCTTTATATACATCTACACTCATGTTATCCGCCTTTTACTTGATGTCCTTGATTACGCAACCATGTGCGCACTTTATCGCGCACATCGCCTTGCATTAAAATTTCGCCACCACGAGCCGAACCACCCACACCCAAGGTAACTTTTAGTTGTTTAGCCAACTCCTTAAGTTCGTCGTCAGACCCCTCAAAACCCGTTATTAAAGTAGCAGGCTTGCCGTTTCGGCGCTGAAACTGCAAACAAAAATGCTGTTTTTTAGTAGGTGCGGTTGTTTCTTCTTGCTCTTGCAACGCTATTTTTTCTTCTTCGGGGCTTGCATCATACAAAGCACCCAATGCATCTTTCCAATCCATGCTTCAAAGATAATACAAACCGAGAGTAATGGCAAAATTTTATTGACGAATCGGTGAATCGATCCTATTCGGTCACTGAGCCTGTCGAGTTTCTTGAGCAGCGAGAGCAGAAACAATGCGGTCACTGAGCTTGTCGAAGTGCCCAGCATTGATTATGCCGAGTCGCAAAAGAAATATTCAAGTACCCGAATAATCGTTGAATCGTTTAGGCGTTTATACAAAAAAGGCGTTGCGATTTTGAAACACGGACGCACGACCGTGCGTCCCTACTTTATTCTCTTCGCTCATGAATTTTAGTGCGAGGTGAATGCAGAAACCATGTTTACATGGGTTATGCTGAACCGATGCCTAAAATCATGTAATAAGTTGCTCCCGTTAGCTTCGCTCATGTTGCTCACGTTCGGAATAATCAAAGTAAACTTTGCTTCTGCACTCACTTAATCGCAACTGTCGGCATAGCTTAAATAAATTTAATCTCTGCTCTCGCTTACTCGCAACTTTCGACCTTCGACTTTCGACTTTAGACGATTTCGCGATTCCACAGTTCAACGATTCAACAAAAAAACATTATCTTTGTGCTTTTAAGGATAAAACAACATGAAAGTAATTTGCATCGGCTGGAATTACCCTGCACACAATACAGAAATGCAAGCAAAAGTCCCCGCTACACCAACGGTCTTTTGCAAACCCGACTCAGCCCTACTAAAACAAAACAAACCTTTCTATGTACCCGACTTTATGGGACGCATCGATTACGAATTAGAACTAGTTATCCGTATAGACCGATTAGGCAAAGGCATTGCCGAAAAATTTGCATCACGCTACTATACCGAAGTAGGATTAGGCATTGATTTTACCGCCCGCGACATGCAACAACAAGCCATACAAGCAGGCCAACCATGGGACCTTTGCAAAGGCTTTGACAATTCGGCCGCTATAAGCGAATTTTATCCCCTAACCGACTTTGGCACAATAGACAACCTGCATTTTCGTTTAGTTATAAACGGGCAAACGGTACAAGAAGGATACACCGGCGATATGCTATTTAAACCCGACTATTTAATTTCGTATATCAGCCAATATTACACCCTAAAAATTGGCGATTTGCTATTTACAGGCACCCCACAAGGCGTAGGACAAGTAAAACCCGGCGACCGTCTGCAAGCCTACCTAGAAGACAAATTGCTAATGGACTTTGAAATTAAATGAAACAGTTGCTTTTAACGTTGATAGGGTTATGCTGCGTAGCTATCAGTTTGATGGCTACCGAACCACTTTTTACCTATGCCGAACACTCCGTACTACAAAAAGGCAAATGGGTAAAAATAAGTGTTGACCAAACCGGCATATACCAATTAACCTACCAAGACCTGCAAAACATGGGGTTTAGCCACCCCGAAAACATCAAGGTATTTGGATACGGGGGCAATATGCTTTCCGAACACTTTAACCAAGAAGCCCGCCTAGCCGACGATTTGCCAGAAATTCCCATCTACATGGAAAAAGGAGGCGACGGTGTTTTTAACACAGGCGATTACATCTTATTTTATGCCCAAGGACCTACCAAGGTAACCTACAACAGCAACTTATCATCGTTTACACACACCCAAAACCCCTACAGCACCAAAGGTTACTACTTTTTAACCACCGATGCAGGCCAAGGCAAACGCATCAGCAAACAGGCTGCAGAAAACGGCAAATCATTTACAAGCATTACCAAAACCTATCGTTACTTTTACCACGAAAAAGAACTAGAAAACCTGCTAAAATCGGGTAGAGACTGGTACGGCGAAACATTTAATACCGAAAAAAACACCCTTACCCTTACATTCAATATTCCCCACATCACCACCGACAACATCTACCTAAATGCCTGTTACATAGGCAAAGGCGAGGGATTGCATCGTCTTATCCTTGACACAGAAAGCGAAAGCAACTCGTTGCTAGTATACGGTTCTAGCAGTTCGTATGTAGCGGGAAGCAAAGGAAAATTCGCCAACCAAGTTGCACAACCCGCCACCGACCCACTCACCATAACTTGCACCTACCATCCACCATTTAGCAACAGCAAGGCAAACCTAGATTACATAGGCATTAGCGCCTACCAACAACTACACATGCATGGTGCCCAGTTGCCCATTTTTTACCCCACCAACTTTAGGTACGATCATGTATACAAATACGTTCTTTCCAACGCCACTTCCGCTGTAAAAATATGGGACATCACCAACCCCCTAGAAGCAAAAGAGATGCCCGTTGAAAAAGAAAACAATCAACTATCATTTACCGCTAAAACCCTATCAGACCGCTTTTTTATAGCCGTCAATACACAAGGAGAATTCCCCACCCCCACCATAGTTGGCACCATCAGCAACCAAGATCTACACAGCTGGGGGCATACCGACATGGTTATTATTAGCCATCCCGATTACGTAAGCGAAGCCGAACGATTGGCTAGCCACCACCGCAGCCACGATGGTTATACCGTAAAAGTGGTTACACCCGATAAAATTTACAACGAATTTTCGTCGGGCACACCCGATGCCAGTGCCTACCGTTGGCTAATGAAAATGCTATACGACAGAGCCGAAAACGAGCAACTTCGCCCCAAACATTTGCTCTTTATGGGCATTGCCTACTACGATAATCGTGGTATTAAGCACGACGTACCCGCCATGCTTAGCTACCAATCTACCGAATCGCTAAACTCCACCCTATCGTACGTTACCGACGACTATTACACCCTGCTAGAAGATAACGAAGGCAGAAGCATAGAAAGCGGCAGCATGGACATTGGCGTAGGCAGGTTTCCCGTTAGCAGCAAAACCGAAGCCAAACAATGCGTCGACAAAACCATACACTACGCAACCCAGTCTGACTACGGCACATGGCGCAATACCTTTACCTTTATGGCCGACGACGGCGATGGCAACATGCACATGTCGCAAGCCGATGCCTTGGCAGACACCTTGTTACAACTAAATGCCGCCTACGTCCCTACTAAAATATGGCTAGATGCCTACCCCATAGAGCAAAATGCATCGGGAGCCCATTACCCCAAAGCAAAAGAAGCCATACTTCGCCAGTTAAACAACGGAACATTGGTCTTTACCTACGTAGGGCACGGCAGTACCAACACCCTTACCTCCGAGCAAACCATTACACGAGGCGATATTACCTACCTGAATAACATCAATCACTTGCCCGTTTGGATTACAGCCACTTGCGATTTTAGTCGCTACGACGACTACGAAAAATCGGCAGGCATGGAAGTAGTGCTCAACCCCAACGGAGGGGGCATTGCCTCGTTTACCACCACGCGCGTAGTGTATTCTACCAACAACAATAACCTAGCGCAAGCGGTTTATCATCAGTTAGTTCCCAAAGATAATGCGCCACAACCTACCCTAGGCGATGTAATTAGAAAGGCCAAAGCCAACCTACCCATCGACATCAACAAACTTAACTTTAGTTTGTTAGGCGACCCGGCCATTACGCTTCATTATCCTAAGCACACCATCGTTACCGATAAAATAAACGGTATGCCTGCCACCGAAGCCACCCTACCAGCCCTAGGATTAATTACCATCGAGGCCTCGGTAAGAGATGCCAACAACCAAATAAACAGCCAATTACAAGGCAAAGCATACGTTACCCTATACGATAAGGCAGAAAAACTGCAAACCCTAGCAGGCAAAGGAGGTAATCCTTTTGAATACCAAGATTATCCCAATACCCTGTTCTCTGGCGTTGTAGACATTGTTAATGGTCAACTCAACTTTACCTTTATGATGCCCAAAGACATCAATTACGCGCTAGGCAAAGGCCGATTGGTTTATTATTTAATCGATAACGACGAAACCATAGACGGACACGGATACAATCACGACTTTACCATTGGCGGCACCGCTACCGATATAGAGCAACAAACCACAGGCCCTGTGGCACGTATTTATTTAAACAGTCCACAATTTACCAACGGCCAAAAAGTAAACAACAAGCCAGTATTCTATGCACACTTGTACGACGAATACGGCATCAACACCGTGGGTGCAGGCATAGGACACGACATTACGCTACGCCTAAGTAATAATCCCAAAGAAACCATTAACCTAAACGAATACTATACCTCGTCGCTAAATAGTTACAAAAGCGGAGTGGTTCGATTCCCCCTTAGCGAACTACCCGAAGGAGCATATACCCTAGAATTTAAAGCTTGGAACCTACAAAATATTTCTACCACGCAACAACTTAACTTTGTGGTAGAAAACGGATTAGACCCAACTATTGAATCGTTCCACATCTATCCCAACCCCATTCGCAACCAGGCTACCCTTAGCCTGCAATACAACCGTCCTGCCGACGTTGGTAAGGTACAATTCTTTGTGTACGATTTGGTGGGACAACTTTGCTGGCAAAGCGAAGAAATGCTACAAACTGCCGATGGCATATATACCACAACATTGCACATAAACGACGGGC
Source organism: Paludibacteraceae bacterium (assembly GCA_017387515.1). Classification (GTDB taxonomy): domain Bacteria; phylum Bacteroidota; class Bacteroidia; order Bacteroidales; family Paludibacteraceae; genus Enterocola. The sequence goes on along the minus strand of JAFOFC010000027.1, from coordinate 21,412 downwards.
AAGGCATCCCTTTAAAAGCAGGAATTTACCTGGCTAGTGTGCGTATAACCACATCAGAAGGCACATCAACACAAAATACCCAAAAGATTATAGTACTAACGCAATAAAATAGACAAAAAAACGTTATTTTTGTAGCCGTTTATAAACATTTGAACTTATTTACATGAAGAAAAATTTGCTAATTTTAGTAGCCGCATTGCTACTTTTACCCGCTATTGCATTTGCACAAGACGAAACAGAATCTACATACACACAATTTGCTCCTATTACCACTGGTGTTAGTTTCCTTTCGGTAGCTCCCGATGCCCGTGGTGGTGGTATGGGTGATACCGGTGGCGCTTCTGCCCCCGATGGCGACTCACAATACTGGAACCCTGCAAAATACGCCTTTATTGATGGTGTAGGTGGTGCGAGCGTATCGTACGTGCCTTGGTTACGTAAAATAGTATCGGATATCGACCTTATTTCTGCATCAGGTTACTACAAAATTCAAGATGTTCAAACCATTGCTGCATCGTTCCGTTTCTTTTCTATTGGTAACGTGCTTATCCAAAAAGATCCTAACCCAGAATCAGGCTACAACGTAAAACCTTACGACCTAGCATTAGACGTATCGTACTCACGTATTTTGGCTAAAAACTTCTCTATGGGTGTTGCCTTGCGTTTTATTTGGTCTGACCTTACTGGTGGTTACAACGCCGATGGTGGCGAATACATCGAGCCAGGTTGGTCTATTGCTGCCGATATTTCGGGTTACTATGGTCAAAAAGTAGATTTCTCTTGGGGAACTGGTTTTGGTGGTTTTGGTTTTAACATCTCTAATATTGGTAAAAAAGTAGAATACGGCGATTACCGCAGCGCTGCTTTCTTGCCTACCAACTTACGTTTGGGTGGTCGTTTTACCATTCCATTTGACAAATACAACCACTTAACCGCTCACTTAGACATCAACAAATTGTTGGTACCAGCGCATCCTATTCAAGGGGATGGTGAAAGCAACGAAGCCTACGCTCAACGTGTAGACGAGTACTACAAAATGGACCCCATTACCGGTATTGGCCGTTCGTTTGTTGATATGCCCGACGGTTCACCTTACAACTTTGGAGATCAATTTAAAAAGGTAACCTGGTCGGCCGGTTTAGAATACGACTACAACGAACAATTCTTTGGCCGTGTAGGTTTGTATTACGAAGATCCTATGATTGGCGGTCGTCAATACGCAACCTTTGGTGCAGGCTTTAAACTAAACGTATTCTCGCTAGACGTGGCTTACGTATTATCAATTGCACAAAACAACCCACTAGACCAAACCTTGCGCTTTACCCTTGGCTTTAACATGGGTGGCATGAAAGAGTTAATTGGCTTTAGCAAAGACGATAAATAAGATGAAGATTCGCGTAGGTTTTGGATACGACGTGCATAACCTAGTTCCTAACCGCGAACTATGGTTGGGCGGCTTGCAAATTCCCCACGAAATGGGATTGCAAGGTCATTCTGATGCAGACGTATTGATACACGCCATTTGCGATGCCCTATTGGGTGCGGCTCACTTGCGCGATATAGGGTATCATTTTCCCGATACCGCAGGCGAATTTAAGAACATAGACAGTAAAATCTTACTAAAAGATACCGTAGCGTTGGTACGTGGCAAAGGGTACGAAATTGGCAACATCGATGCCACCATTTGTGCCGAGCGCCCTAAATTAAAAGACTACATTGAGCCCATGCAAAATTGCCTAGCAAGTGTAATGGGCATTGATAGCGAAGATGTATCCATCAAGGCCACCACTACCGAAAAGTTAGGCTTTGTAGGACGCAAAGAAGGCATAGCTGCCTACGCCACGGTGCTAATACAAAAACTACCTTAAACATTATAATCTTTTAAACTTTTAAATCTCGGTCCCTAGAAGTGACCGAGATTTTTTTGTTATGTTGAGGCGATGCAATGCGGGTTGGGATGTGGGGGCGGGGGCGGGCATCCGTTTTACAGGCCTTGCGCTTCGCTTCGCTTGCTTAAGACCTGCCTATTATTCATGTTCAACCCGCGATGCGGGTTGGGTACCCCGTTAGGGGTTAAACTTTATAGTAGGCAGGTCTTTGAGGTGCAAAACACCGAAAAGGCCTGTTTCAATCCAGCATCCCTTCTTTGCACGCCCGTAGGGTGTGCCACTCCAACAAAAAAAGCACCCCGCAGGGTGCTCTTTTTGATAAGTCGAATAATCGATTATTCGCTTAATAGGATTTTAAATGTGTGAAGTTCAAGGCTTGCGAAGCCCGAAAAAGCGGAGTTTACTTGGCGTAAATGAGCATTTTGAGGGCAAGCATAACGCAGAAATTCACCATTAAAAATGCTATTACTTAGCTTGTTCCAACTGCAAAGTCTTAGTAGGCTGATCACACACTTCCGATGGACCAAAGTATTGGATAGGACCAGGATATACGTAAGCGGTTTCTTTAGCCCAAGTAGCACGGTTTTCTACCAATTTTTTGAAAGGTGCACCGTCTAGTTCAACCAACGCTTTGCGGATAACAGGTTTCATTTCGCCGTGACGACGTTCCATGTTCATCATCATGGTAACAGGAACACCACCAGCAATCCATTGTTCTGCAGGAGCAGTAGTATTGCGGATAAGCGACATATAACCGGTTTTGCCAGCGCCAATCAATTTAGCAGCGTTGAAACCTAAAGAATAGCAGTAGTCTGCGTCAAAGTTAGAAGGAGCAGCGCAACGGCCTTCGTAACCAAAGAAGTGGCCCAAGCCAGCAAATTTGCCTACAAATTTACCTTCTGCTTTCATAGCAGCTAAGCGGGTTTTAACCATTTCGATAAGCAATTTTTCGGTTTCAATTAACGATACTTGAACGTTACCGTGTGGGTCGCGGTCTAAGGTTAATTGTTTAGCGATAGCTTCAGGAAGAGAAGCGTAAACAGCAGCAGAAGTAGCGGTTAGGCCTTGAAGTGCTTTTTGTACGTCGCTTTCGTGCGCCAAAAGGTCGTTCAATTCAGCAATCAACACTTTCATTTCAGGGATGAACTCGATCAAACCTTCTGGAATAAGGATTACACCAAAGTTGTTACCTTCTGCAGCACGAGCAGCTACGGTTTCTGCAATGTTATTAACGATGTCGGCCAAAGTCATTTGTTTTGCTTCTACTTCTTCAGAAACAATACAAATGTTTGGTTGGGTTTGCAAGCCACATTCTAGTGCAATGTGCGAAGCAGAACGACCCATCAATTTAATAAAGTGCCAGTATTTTTTAGCTGAGTTAGCGTCACGCATAATGTTACCGATAACTTCAGAGTATACTTTACAAGCGGTGTCAAAACCAAATGAGGTTTCAATCATGTTGTTTTTAAGGTCACCGTCGATGGTTTTAGGACAGCCAATTACTTGGATACCGGTATTTTTTTGCAAATAGTATTCTGCCAATACGCAAGCGTTGGTGTTAGAGTCGTCACCACCAATAATAACCAATGCGTTAATGCCTAATTGGTTGCAGATTTCGATACCTTTGTCAAATTGAGCAGTTTCTTCTAGTTTGGTACGACCCGAACCAATGATATCAAAACCACCGGTGTTGCGGTATTCGTCTACGATTTCGGCAGTAAGTTCGATGTATTTGTGATCTACCAAACCGCTAGGACCACCTAAGAAACCATACAATTTGCTATCAGCATTAAGCGATTTTAATCCGTCAAACAAACCAGAAATTACGTTGTGACCACCAGGAGCTTGACCACCCGACAAGATTACACCTACATTGATAGCAGGAAGTTGGGTTGCAGCACCTTCTTCAAAAGTAATAACGGGCATGCCGTAGGTGTTGGGGAACAAGTTTTTAATCGCTTCTTGGTCGGCTACCGATTGAGTAGCTTCGCCTTCTTTCACAGCAACTGCACCTTTCAATGCTTTAGGCAATTTAGGTTGATAAGCAGCTCTGGCAATTTGCAATGCACTTTTAGTCATATCAATAAAATTAAATGAATATTCAAAACAGCCACAAATTTACAATAAAATCTGCGATTATACAAATACTACCCCGCACCAATATACAAGGTTTGTATTAGGCATCTATTATAAGCCTTTCCCAATTTTTTAGGGGCTGTGGTTGTAACACCAATGTAACCAATTATGCACAAAAAAGTTAAATAAGTTATTTTTTTAGAACGGGCATATAGTAAACGTCTAATTTTTAATAACTTTGCAACGATTTTCAAAACGTTGAGGAAATTGAAAGCACTTAGATCTTATATTATTCTTCTTTTTTGCTTGCTAGGAAGCTCATCAGCATGGGCACTTACTTTTACTGGCACAGTAACCGACTCTATTACAGGAGAAACGCTTCCTTTTATTTCCATTCGCATTGCGGGTACCATGTATGGCGACGAAACCGACATTGATGGTAATTTCTCGCTCAACGCCGACGATACCGACAAATTGGAATTCACCTTTTTGGGCTACAAAACCAAAACCTACGCGCTTAACAAGTACGTCAACAAACACATGAATGTAAAATTGGTACCCACCGATTACATGTTGCAAGAAGTACAAGTTACCAGCAAAAATAGCTACTCTAAAAAGAACAATCCTGCTGTAGAATTGGCCAAACGCATCTTGGCGCAAAAAAACGACAACCGCATAGAAAATGCCAATTACTACCAACGCGACACCTACGAAAAATTATTGTTGGGTATTACCGACATTAAAGAAGGCAAAGCCACCAAAAACCTAGGGTTAAGCGATATTGTTAGCCAATCTGACACTTCTATTGTAAGTGGTAAAAAAGTGCTTATGGTTTCTTTGAAAGAAAAAACCATGACTCAATATTACCGCAAATCGCCCAGCACTAAAAAGCAAATTGTTACGGGTAGACAAGAAAAAGGGATTGACGACCAATTATTTGCCGAAGGTTGGCTAACCACCTACATGGACGAAATGTTCAAGGACATTGACATTTATAACAGCAACATCAACATTGCCTTTAAACCCTTTGTTGGTCCTTTATCGCCCATTGCTACCGATTTTTACAAATTCTTTATCAAAGATACCATATCGATTGACGGCGAAAAATACATTAACTTAGGATTTACGCCCTTTAACTCGTCGTTCTTTGGATTTATGGGTTACATTACGGTAGACGACTCTACCCTTGCCATTAAACACGTAAACATCGACATTCCTAAAAATACCAACATCAACTATTTGGACGGTTTCCACTTGGAACAAAACTTTAAGTTAAACGATGATGGTATCATGGAACTACAAGACGACCAACTAACGGCCGAGTTTTACCTAGTAAAAGGTACCCAAGGTTTTTATGCCCAACGTAGTAGGTCGTTTAAGGATTATGAATTTAACATCCCCAACGACTCGATATTAAAAAGTTTTGCCGGCACAGAAAAGGTGCTAAAAGACGCCAAAAAGCAAGACAGCACACACTGGCAGGCCTACCGCACCGATAGTGTACAATTGGCACAAAGCCAAGTAAGCACCACCCTAGACAAGCTGCAAAACAATGCCTTTGTAAAAGGTGTTTTGTTCATTGCCGAGCTGCTTATTAAGGGTTACTTACGTACAGGCGATCCTAGCTACTTTGATATTGGTCCTATCTACACCATGTTTAGTGGTAGTACCATAGAAGGTTTCCGTTTGCGTGTAGGCGGCGAAACCACAGCCAACCTATCGCCCAATTTCTTTGCCAAAGGTTACATGGCGTATGGCTTCCACGACCACAAAATGAAATACGGGTTAGATTTTGAGTACTCGTTTAACCAAAAAAGTTACCACGCACGCGAGTATCCCGTTAACTCTATTGCCTTAAATTATACCGACGATATCCGTACCTTGGGCGAAAACCCAGTAGGTTCGCCTACCGATAACTGGGCCTACTCTATTAAACGTATGGCTATTTACAACATGATGTACTACAAACAACTTAAAATGCAGTACACCTACGAGGACATGAGTGGTTTCTCGGTTAATCCATGGATTAAATCAGAAACCCAATTGCCCACCGATAGCATCCGTTTTACCGAAGTAGGAACAGGCAATCAATTTGACCATTTGGTGAACAACGAAGTGGGTATTACCTTGCGTTACGCGCCCAAAGAAAAATTTGTACAAGGTCGTATTTATCGTTTCAACCTAAAGAACCCCCACCCTGTATTTGAATTAACCCACAGAGCTAGTTTCAAAGACATTTTGGGCACTAACTACGGTTACCAAACCACCGAACTAAAATACAGCCAACGCTATTTTATATCGGCCTTTGGTCGTATTGACCTTACCGTTAAAGCGGGTAAAATTTGGACCGGTGGTGTAGCATATCCTTACTTGTTTAGCCCCAATGCCAACACCTCGTTTACCGTAATGGCCGAGTCGTTTAGCCAAGTAAACCCCTTGGAGTTTGTGTGCGACCAATACGCCACCATCGACTTGGGTATTTCTACCAACGGATTGCTCTTTAACCTAATTCCGGGCGTTAAAAAATTGCAATTGCGCGAAGTATTCGGCTTTAAAGCATATTGGGGTTACCTATCCGACAAGAACAACCCTGCATTTGACAATACATTGCTACAATTCCCTGGTGGTACGGGCACATTCGATCCTAACCGTTTGTACGAGCCTTACATGGAATTTAGTGTAGGTATTGACAACATTCTAAAAGTGCTTCGTGTAGATTACGTTAGACGTATCAACTACCTAGACCGTCCTAACGTAGCGGCCAACGGCGTACGCGTATCGCTAAGCTTTACGTTCTAATCGAGTTAGGAGTTAGGAGTTAGGAGTTAGGAGTTAACGCTCCGCGACGAAGCGATTGAAATGCGGGGAGCCAAGCAACAAGCAACTACTTTACAATAGGCAAATCGCTCCACAAGGTAGTATAATGTGGAGACTGGTTCTCTGAAAGGGAATATTCTTTGGTAGTTCCTTGTGAGGCAATGGTTAAAGCATGCTTGCCATAGGTATTTCTAATGGCATCCATGGCTACCGACAAGCGCTGTTGCTTCTCTCTATCTTGGGCATCGTCAAAAAGCGAATACATGGTATGCGCAGCGTCTTGCAACTTGGTAAACACCACCCCTGCCTTTTTGTACCCATAGCCACTACAAAATAGTTCTTTGGTAGCCTGCACAGCAGCCGATACAATCACTTGCTGATTGTTGCTGGGTGTGGTAAAACAAACCAGATTGCTACCCATGGTTTGGGGCACATCTTCTTTAAAACGATTGGTATACGCAAACACCGTCATCTCGGCGCACAACGAACCTTGTCGACGCAACTTTTCTGCCCCTTTCATGGCAAAATTAGCCACTTGTTCGCTCAACGCAGCGCAATCGTATAGTTCGGCAGCAAAACTGCGCGACACACAAATTGATTTACGCACCTCTGGGGTTTCTTCAAACAATACGGCAGGTACGCCGCGTAACTCATTCCAGGTTCTAACCCCATTTATTCCCATTAATTGCCGCACCTTACTTTCGGACAGTTGGGTAAACGCATACGCCGTTCCAACCCCCAACTGCAATAATTTTTGGGTAGACTGACGGCCTATCCCCCACACATCACCTATGGGAAATTTACGCAGCACTTTTTCGATATCTTGGGGACGATGCATAAAGCAACCACCTTGTAGTTTGGGGTATTGCTTGCACAATTTAGAAGCTATCTTGGCTAAGGTTTTAGTAGGGGCTATGCCTACAGAAACAGGAATAGACGTGTACTGATAACAACGTTTAGCAATGGTCTTGGCGTAGGCATCGTAATCATCAATTAGCAACCCACGCAAGTCTAAAAAAGCCTCGTCGATAGAATAAACCTCTACCATGGGCGAGAAATCTTGCAAGGTTTGCCTAACACGCCTAGACATATCGCCATACAGGGCCATATTGCCCGAAAATACTGCCACCCCGTGCTTTTGTACCAAATGCCGTATTTTAAACAAGGGGTCGCCCATTTTTATGCCCAATGCCTTGGCCTCGTTGCTACGTGCCACAGCACACCCATCGTTATTAGAGAGCACAATAACGGGTTTGCCGTTTAAATCGGGTCTAAAAACCCGTTCGCACGACACAAAAAAGTTATTACAATCGGCAAGAGCGAACATATTATTGACGAATCGGTGACGTGTTGATGAACGAATGTGAATAATCGGCGAATCGGTGAATCGGTGAGGCGGTAAACCAAATTCGGTCACTGAGCCTGTCGAGTTTCTTGAGCAGCGAGAGCAGAAGCAATGCGGTCACTGAGCTTGTCGAAGTGCCCAGCATTGATTATGCCGAGTCGCAAAAGAAATATCAAAGTGCCCGAATTTATTGGTGATGCGGTGATTCGGTGATTTGGTGAGTTGACCTTCGACCTTCGACTTTCGACTTGCGACACGAGGGCAACGCCCGAGTCATTACATCTTTTTGATAACGTAGGTTACCACGCCCCAAATGGCAAATTGATTATCGGCCGTTACTTCTATGGGATGATAGGTAGCGTTGTTTTGATTAGCAGGCAACAAACGAACGGTTTTATCGGCAATCTCTACCGCCTTAACTGTATATTCGCCATCTAAATAGCAAACCGCCTTGCATCCGTTGTAAGGCGACAGGCTACGGTCTACAATGATAATATCGCCCTCGTCCATACCCGCATCTACCATCGACACACCGCTAACCCTAAAAAAGAAGGTAGAAGCCTTGTGTCGCACCAAGAGTTGAATGAGGTCTAATTTTTCACCTACATCTTCGGCAGGCGACGGAAAACCCGCTTTTACATCGCCACAAAGCGTAAACTGGGCCTCGGCAGCTGTATCAATACGATGCGGAATCATTAGTTTTCCTCCTTATCGTCTTGTTTTTTGCGCGAAAAATGTTTGGCAATCCATTTGGGAGTAATAATTGCCCCTATAATTAAGTAGTTGTAGTAAGTAAGCATACGCCATACCGATACAATGATAAGCGACACCATGCCCACTGGGATAAATTCACCTAGGTACGACTCAAACATCACTTCGATAAATCCGCTACCACCAGGTGTAGGTGCTATCATCATAACCACCAATACAATGCCTTGGCGAACAGCAATAATTACCTGATCCACAAAGGTTAACGAATCGGATGCCGTTACAAAGGCCATAATAAGCGCATTCACAATTAAGAAACGCGACACCCACAACAGCATACTAAGCAGTATATTAGAAATAAAAAAGCCAGCCGATTTATGACGCATTTCTTTAGAGCAAGCCTTGATATCGACAGCCGTTCTAAAAGCTTTAAACTTCCACTTTTTAAGCCATTTAATAGAAAAAATACGACTAATAAGCCACGATATCACTTGGGGTTTTACAAAAATTCCCACAAACAAAATAGTAACCCATATCAACTTAGCAAAATAGCCAATGGCAAACAACGAGGCAATAGAAGCCGAAGCCTCGCCCGCTACTTGAAAGAAAATATCAATGGGGAAAAATAAAAATACCAATGGAAAAAGAAGCACCAACGAAAGTTCGTCTAAAAACAACGACATGATACAAATAGCCGTACTTCTGCCAAACGAGATACCCTCGCGGTTAATAAAAATCATTTCTAAGGTAGAACCGCCTGCAGCCGATGGGGTTACGGCCGAGGTAAACTCGTACAACATCCTAATGCGAAACAAAGCGCCAAAGCCTAATTTTCTATCGGCCAACAAGTACAAACGCCCCATGCCCGAAAGGTCTCTAATCACAATCAAGGCCACCGACAACAACAAAAACCAAATGGTGGTATTTGTAATGTAATGGCTAAGGGGCACAGGAGAATCGCCCAACTGCGAAAATTCATTGTATATCATCCAAACAATACCAATCAAGCCAAATAAAACCGGCCACACAATGTGCTTGGTATTTAGGCCTTTTTTTACGGTTTGCTCTGTGGTATCTACTTGCTGTTTTTTACTCATCTTTGTTTTCTGATTATCAACGATTTGTATCTATCTATAACTTCTGGTATCACTTGATTCCAAGTTAGCCCTAGGCTATGAGCGGCGGTTTGCCCTACCGCTTTTATAAGCGAAGGCTGTGACAAGCAATTTTGCAAGGTTTGCGCAAAATCGGCAGGGGTTGTCTGTGGGGCAATAAATCCTTCTACTGCATGATTAATGCCTTTGGCAGCTGTAGAATCGGCCAACAAGATACTAGGCGTATGATGCGCAGCCGCCTCGCGTACCACCAAGCCCAACGTATCGTACAAAGAGGGAAACAAAAAAAGATCGGCCGCTGCATAATATTTTTGCAAAGTTGCTCTATCGCTCAATTGTCCTATCCACTCTACACAATCTTGCATACCATAGCGTTTTATGGCATGCATTAATTCGGCTGAAGCATTCCCTTTTCCCACATAAAACATCTTAAATGGAATGCCCTTTTGATGCAACAAATGCAATGCTTCCAAGGTATAAAGTACATTCTTTGCATGAATAATTTGACCAACAAACAACAGGCAAGGAACTGCTACAGGAACACCTAATTCTGCTTTTGCCTGAGCTTTTAAAAGAGGGACATCTACTCCCGATAAGTCAAAATCAATAGCATGAGGAACCACCTCAACCTTGCCCTTATACCCATATTCACGCATTACATCTATCACCCCAGGAGCACCTACCCATACCTCGTCGGCAGCTTCAAACACTTGCATAATATTCTTTACCATATAATTAACAATGGTATCAGAAGGTACAGAAGCCCTAAAATCATCTTTAAATTTAGAATGAAACGTTGTTACAACGGGTATGCCATACTTTTTACGCAACTTTAAGGCAATACGGGCTGCCGTAAACGGAGAATGAGCGTGAATAATATCCGATTGAAAACTATAAATAGGTTGCCAAGGCACCATCCATGTAGGCAATCCCCAACGATAAGGACGTCTTACGGGTATAGGGATGGATAAAATATTCTTAACTTTATAAGGATTAGGATAATCAAATGAAGGAACCTTAGCTGTCGCCACCGTTACATCGTGCCCCCCCTCGTGCATCAATCGGGCATAATTCTCTACCACTTGCGACACTCCATCTTGAATTGGCGGAAAACATTCATTAAACAATCCTATTTTCAACTTATCCAAGGTCATTTATTCTATTTTTATACATTTTTTATTCAAAGTCAGTACAAAGATAACATATTTATTAGTTTTAAACCTTTTTTCGCACATTTTTAACAGTACTGTGCAACCATAATTATCGTATATTTTTTTACGATACTTGTAAAAAAAATGCCCTAGGTACTACCTACAAAAAAATTATTTTTTCTAAATTTGCATCTTGAAAAACTTTTCATTTAACCACTACAAACATTCACGACAATGAAACAAGACATGATTGTCATTTTGGACTTGGGAAGCCACGAAAATACCGTACTTGCCAGAGCCATCCGCGCCTTAGGCGTTTATAGTGAAATTTATCCACACGACATTACTGCTGCCGAGTTGCAAAAATTGCCTAATGTAAAAGGCATTATCATCAATGGTGGTCCTAACCATGTAATTGACGGTGTAGAAATTGACGTTTTACCCGAAATTTACCAAGCAGGATTCCCTGTAATGGCTGCTGGTCACAACAAAGCATTATGCGATGTTAAACTACCCGAATTTACAAATGACGAAGAAGCCATTAAAGCAGCTGTTAAAGACTTTGTATTTGATACTTGCGGTGCAGAAGCCAACTGGAACATGACCAACTTTGTTAACGACCAAATTGAATTGATTCGTCAACAAGTAGGCAACCGCAAAGTGCTTTTGGCCCTTTCGGGTGGTGTAGATAGTTCTGTGGTAGCAGCCTTGCTTTTAAAAGCCATTGGCCAAAACTTGGTTTGCGTTCACGTTAACCACGGCTTGATGCGTAAAGGCGAATCGGAAGCCGTTGTAGACGTATTCAGCAAACAATTGTGCGCTAACTTGGTGTATGTAGACGCTACCGAACGTTTCTTAACTAAACTAGAAAACGTAGAAGATCCCGAAGAAAAACGTAAAATTATTGGTGGTGAATTTATCCGCGTATTTGAAGAAGAAGCACGCAAACTAGACGGCATCGACTTCTTGGGTCAAGGCACCATCTATCCTGATATTGTAGAAAGTGGTACCAAAACCGCTAAAATGGTAAAATCGCACCACAACGTAGGTGGTTTGCCAGAAGACTTGCAATTTGAATTGGTAGAGCCTATCCGCCAACTATTCAAAGACGAAGTTCGTGCTTGCGGTTTGGAATTAGGTTTGCCTTACGAAATGGTTTATCGCCAACCCTTCCCTGGTCCTGGTTTGGGTGTTCGTTGCTTGGGTGCTATTACCCGCGACCGTTTAGAAGCCGTACGCGAATCGGACGCTATCTTGCGCGAAGAATTTGCCCTTGCAGGCCTAGACAAAAAAGTATGGCAATACTTTACCATCGTTCCCGATTTTAAATCGGTAGGTGTAAAAGACAACGCACGCAGCTACGATTGGCCAGTAATTATCCGCGCCGTAAACACCATCGACGCCATGACCGCAACCATCGAGCACATTGACTGGGCTATCTTAGACAAAATTACCAAACGTATTTTGGCCGAAGTTCCCAACGTAAACCGCGTTTGCTACGACATGTCGCCAAAACCAAGCGCAACCATCGAATGGGAATAATAATAGGACAATAAACCTTTTTAGTATATTCCCGTCTAAATAAAAGACAAAATTTAAAACACATAGTATTATGAAAGCAAAATTATTTCTTTTAACCGCATTGTTTGCATTGGCAGGCATGGCATTTGCACAAGATGCATCGGCTATTAAATTTGAAAAACGTACCCACGATTTTGGCACCATTCAAGAAGCAGATGGTCGTGTTGAAGCCGTTTTTGAATTTGAAAATGTTAGCAACAAACCCATTACATTAACCAACGTACAAGCTTCTTGCGGTTGCACCACACCTAACTGGCCAAAAGAACCCATTGCTCCTGGTAAAAAAAGCTACATCACCGCTACCTACAACCCTGCAGGTCGTCCTGGTAACTTTAACAAGAGCATTACCATTCGTTATTTAAAAGCTGGCGACGAAAAAGCATCTGCCGTTATTTTAAACATCAAAGGTTCTGTTATTCCAAAAACTCAAGCTCAATAATTATTGCAGTATACCTTTACAAAATCCCTCGGTTACCTCAACACCGAGGGATTTTTTTGTACAAATCTGTACCATACCTACGTAATGGCAGATTTTTTTTGTATCTTCGTACATTGTAATCAAGCTATTTAAGATGATAAAGAAAACCATTATACTCATTGTTTGTGCCATTTTCTTACTAAGCGGACTACAAGCCAATAACAAATCCCAAAATACAAGTAAAATTTCTGTCCAAACGGCAGAGATAGTAGATACGTTGGCTGTGGATAGCATTGTAGAACCACCACAAGAAGCAACCATGGTATTTGATACACAAGAATACCATTTAGGTCTTATTAAAGACAATACCAAGCCAACCACCTATTCGTTTTTTTATTGCAATGTAGGGCAACAAGGGCTGTTAATTAAACGCATAGAGGCTACCTGCGGATGCCAAGTAACGCAATACCCTACCGATAGTTTATTTTACGACCAAAGCGGCCAAATAGACGTAGAAATTGCGCCATGCAAAGAGGCGGGAAAATTCAAAAAGGGCATTTATGTCTATACCAATGCTGGCACCTTTAGGTTAGTTGTATCGGGCGAATTTGCCTTTGCCGATTATAGCCACGAAGATTATAGTGCGATACCGAGTAAAGAAGAGGAAGAAATGGCCACCGAGAAAAAAGACAAGCCTATTCGCCAAAAAAAGAACAAACTTAGTCGCAAGACCAAACGCCTAAACGACTAAATGCTTATATCGGGCCCTTCGACAAGCTCAGGGACCGATATAGATTCAACACCTAAACACCGATTAGTCGATTCACCGATTAGTCGATTAGTCAATCAAATAACCAAATCACCAACAAAATATGATACACCCAGAAAACGACCCAAAATACGAAGGCCTAACCGTTAACAAAGGCATTGTGCAACCACCCAGCGTAAACCCCCATTTGGTACGCAAAAAACGCAGACAACTGCTTACCAAAGAAGAGTATATTAAAGGTATTGTAGCAGGCGACATTGCCATATTGGGGCAAGCCGTTACCTTGGTAGAGAGCACCCTACCCGCCCACTATGCCTTAGCACAAGAAGTAATAGAAGGTTGCTTGCCGTATGCAGGCAAATCTACCCGCATTGGTATTACAGGTGTACCCGGCGCTGGCAAAAGTACCTTTATAGAGGCCATTGGTATGCATTTGGTAAAACAAGGGCATAAAGTAGCCGTACTGGCCATCGACCCCAGCAGTGAGCGTTCAAAAGGCAGTATTTTGGGCGACAAAACCCGTATGGAAGAACTTTCGGTAAGCGACAAGGCCTTTATTCGCCCTTCGCCATCGGCAGGTTCATTGGGCGGTGTAGCCCGCAAAACACGCGAAAGCATTGTACTTTGCGAGGCAGCTGGCTTTGATATTGTAATTGTAGAAACTGTGGGTGTAGGCCAATCAGAAACCGCCGTACACTCCATGACCGACTTTTTCTTGCTGTTGCAATTAGCCGGCACAGGCGACGAGCTGCAAGGCATTAAACGGGGTATTATGGAAATGGCCGATGGCATTACCATCAACAAGGCAGAGGGAAACAACCTAGAAAAAGCCCAGTTGGCACAACGTCAATTTCAAAATGCCTTGCATTTATTCCCACCCCATACATCGGGATGGGTACCCAAGGTGCTAACCTGCTCGGCTTTTCATAAAATTGGCATCGAAGAAATTTGGCAAATGATAGACGAACACACCACCTTTACCAAGGCCAATGGTTCGTTCCAAAATAAGCGCAAGCTACAAACCAAGTATTGGATGTACGAAACCATCGACCAACACTTACGCGATCATTTCTATCACAACGAAAAAATTGCTGCCAAACTAGCACAATTAGAGCAGCAAGTAACCGACGAAGAAATAGGATCGTTTACCGCTGCTCATCAATTATTAGACATGTATTATTCGCAAGACAAGCCTTCTACCGTTATTTGACGACGGAAGGCTTCGCCAAGCGATATAAGGGTTTCGGTACTATCAACACCTTGAATAGACTGAATTTTATCGTGAATAATGCTTAAGAAATGCTTGTTATCTTTAGCATAAATCTTTAAATACAACGCATATTTACCCGTGGTATAGTGACATTCTACTACCTCGGGTATTTTGTATAGTGCTTCTACTACGTGTTTAAAATCGTTAGCATCCTTTAAGTACAACCCCATATACGCACATGTATGGTAGCCCACTTTTTCGGGATCAACAATAAATTCAGAACCCGTTATTACCCCCATTTGGGTTAGTTTCTGAACGCGTTGATGAATAGCGGCACCCGATACATTGCACTCGCGAGCAATTTCCAAAAAAGGCGTACGCGCATTACGCGATACCATCTGTAAGATTTTTTCGTCTAATTGGTCTAACTGCATAGTTGTCATAGTTACTATTTTTCTGTCTTTTTGCATCTAGTGCGTTGCACCACACCATAAAGGCCGCATAAAGGCAAGATAAACCACATAGGAATATCTAGCGGAGCACCCCCCAAAGGTAACCCTGTATTGCACATCGTAAGGCAGGCGGCATGTAATTCATCGTAATCCTTACGTTTGTCTAATTCTATTGCTTCTAACTTTTGACCACAGCAGGCTCTACAATTCATATTTTTTGCGCTATACTCATTTACGCATGCTGTTCCCCATTCGTCATTACTCGCTTGTAAAACATGGTTAACGCCCTTAATTAACGTTCCTTGATCCATCTTTACGTTATCGTGATTTATCTCGTATAAATCATTGTACACCGCATACGACTGAGGAGGAAAACTGACCGCCCAAAGCGTGTTACTTAAAGCCAACAAAAAGAAAAGCAAAGAGCGTCTCATTTTATATTTATTCTTCATATTTTTCTTCTACTACTTACATAAGTAAACCTTTTCTGTTCGTACGGCATTATCTGCTACTACACGTACGGTGTAAACGCCATCCGTCACAGGAAGTGACAAAGTTACATATCTTCCCGATACCTTGTACACTTGATGTCTACCTACCATGTCAGAAACGATAATTGTTTGTAAATTATTGCCTAAATTGGTAGAAATTGTTACATTATTATGACAAGCATAGATAGTGATTTGATGATCATCAATCACAACTTCTTCTATGTTGGTGGGTACATCCTCTTCTGTTTGACTAGGAACAAATTGTAAGTAGAATCGTCCTTCGCAAACACCATTTTTATCGACCGCCAAGTCGCTAACCGCGTAAGTTTCTGTGGTTAAATCGGTTACAGTTTCGGTTTTTCTATCTTCTAGCAAAATTTGGCCTGCCATGTTGGCGCCCACCAAACCAAAGGTATAGGTTTTGTCTGTTTGGCGTGCCTTTACACCCAATGGAATAGGTTGATTAGCATAAGGCACACGCACACTTGCCCATTTAGCATCGTAGCGCATCACATACAAGTCGGCAAGTGCATAGGTTTCGGCAGCAAACACCTTGGGTGCGTCTACGGCAAAATTAGGCAGATCGTCTTTTGCTGGGTCAATGGCAATATAAACATTGCTGGCTACTTTATTGGCTTTATTACGCATTTCGATACGTGCGTAAGGCATTTCTACCTCGGCACTGCGGTGCGTTACTTCCGTATTAAGCAGCCATTCTCGTTCAATATTTAATTGTTTAAGCGTCTCATTAGGAGTAAACACAAAACTATGTTGTGCTTGAATCACGGCTGTTTTTGTCGCATCTTCTACCGTATTAAACGACTGATCGTCATAACTATAAACTTGTACGGTACCTCTACGCGATTCATGCAATTTCACCGCATCGATATTAGCAGGGTAGGTATTCGTTAAGATAACTGTGGTTTTAGGCTCAACCGAGTAGGTTGGCAATTGATCCTCGTTATAGAAACGTCCTGTAAAGGTGTAGCGTATAGGTTCTTCTGGATCGTAATTCGTTCCATTGATGTAGTTATACGTACTAGCAGGATAGTAATAATATCCGTATTCGTCAGGAATGTGAATAGCGTATGCCCTGTCTTTTGGCAAATCGATATCCAAATCGGGGAACTCTACACCCCAAGTTGCCTTATTCGTAGCAGGGTCGATAGTTGCCTCGTGCATATACACTTGTGGCAAGTGCCATCTGTAATAATCGCGCGAGCAAGCCAAACGTGTTTGTTTTTTGCCGCCTACTAGCACAAAATTATCTTCGTTGTCTGTTTGCCATGGTCTTACTACTGCACCCGCTAACAACCAGGTATTTCTACGGGCAATAAATTCCACCTCAGCTTCGTTGTAGCGTTCATTGTCATCGTTCAATTCCTCTGCGCCAACCAAAGAGGCACCATACTCCATAACAATCTTATTGGCTACCTTAGCAGTAGAACCTGCATTTACTTGCTCGCCAGACCATTCATTATCACGAACTGTTTTAAAATCATAATCGCTAGCAATATTGGGCAAGGTTGGATAGCTAGTAATACCTGCTGGAGGTGTTACGTATTTTTCCGAATCCTTTTTGGGGATGATTACAGTTAAATCTTCTGTTAGTGCATCCAAACAAGTAACCAAAGAACCATCTGTTTTGTACCAGTTGTTACGATCATCCCACGCTGCAGAATGCGAACCATGCCAAATAATGGTATCGACGGGTGTGGCTACACGTTGTTGGAACGCACCTACCGTCCATGCACCTGGAATTGAGGTTAATGCCGCTTTATGGTGTCCACGTAATGGGATACGCAAAATAAGCTGTTTATCTACATCCTGTGAAGGAACAATCATTAAGAATGCTTCGTAAGTTCTATCCTCGTCTAATTCAGGACGTACAAAGGTAACGTAAACAGGTTTATTTTCAAACGATCCATTCAAATCGGTTGTTAGCGCTGCAATTGTAGATCCTTCGGCATCGGTAATGGCAAAACGACCATCTGCAATAGGGTCATCGTTTTTATCAACAATGCTTAAATTTACATCACTTTTGGGGGTTAATTTGATAGAGGTTACCATCACATCGGTGGTTTGTGAACCAACAATGGGCGATGTAAACAAATTGATTGTACCAGGTTCTATGTAGATATGATCGTAGGGAGACAAGGCATCGTTGCTATTGTCTACCGACATTCTTGGACGAACACAGTTTTCGGAATTGTCTGGATTTAATCGGTCGTTAAAGAGTTGATCGGCACCCTGTAACGAAACATCTTCATCTCTTTCTATTGTAGTACCAATGTTCATGGCATCACCTTTCACCACCAACGCACCAGGACGTTTGGGGTCTGTTTTACATACTTGTTCGCTTACATTGGCATATAAGTTGTACGTTTCATCTTCACCTGTACAAAACTTACCTATTTCAAAGCTAGACGACGAGTTGCCCTTATCTTCATCGTATTGGCTCCAAAAGTTGTTATACTTAAAGCATTGGCACCAATCGGTACTTCTCCCTATTCCTTGAAGGTAGAAAGTTAGCTTATGTTTATCTTTATGTTCATTGTCATAAGTATCGTTATTACCTTCAATATCCTCATCGTACGAATAACAGTTGTTGTATTGGAAACGAATGGTTTTAGGTTCAAAATTGTCTTTATTGTTATCATCAACAGGTTGTTCCTTGCCTCCTAAACGGAAAAAGTCAAACTTAACATAACTATCAGCCAAATCTGTCGAAGGGTTGTTCTTAATAAAGAAGGTATTGTAGTAAATACCAATGTTTTTAAGCGGGAATTCTGCTGCTTTGGTTCCATAGTTTACCAAACGTACATTGGCTACCGTTCTACCTTCTGCCGCTAATTGGGGAACAGAAACCGCATTGTCGTTCCAGAATACGTTGTTCATCAACAACACGCGTTGGCAACCTTGAATAAAGAACGAAGTAGCCAACGTACCTTCTGAGTCGTTGCGCAAGAATTTCACATCGGTGGTATTGATAAATTTGATGGTACCACCCCAGTCTACCACGTCTTCGCCCTCTGTTTGATTAACAGAAAAATCGTATTTGGTATAGAATTCGTTGTTTTCTACATGAATGCCCTTGATACCCACCACGTGAATACCATTTCGGCCATACGATTCTACAAAGCAATTTTTAAGAACAATGTTATTTTCGATGGTTGCCAAAGGTACAATGTTATAGTCTTCTTCTAAACCTTCAAAATTATCCATACCCTCGCCGGTATCGATATCCAAGGCATTATCACGCAAGTTTTTATCGCTGATAATGTCTAAATTATCCAATACAATGTTTGTACTACGACGAATAACAGGGTGTACCAACACAGCACGGTTGCCTTTGGGGTCGGCTGTTCTAACCACCAATGTTTTGCCATTACCATCGCGGTTGATATTGCGGAAGAAAATGGCAGGAGCATCGTTTATATGTCCACCCGACATACCTACTTTTTCGGTTCCTCTGTAGTACTCAGGGCCGTAGTGTACCAACATTACTACGGGTACGTTTAATGTAATCTCATCTTCTTTTAAAGAACCGTAGTAAACTGTCTTTGCACTACAAATTTCAGTTCTTGTCTTTAATACGGCAAAGGCTTGTTCAAAAGAATCAAAAACATAGTTACAAAGGTCGTTCTCTACAAACTGATTGATGTGCACATATACGGTATCTTTTACTGCAGGGAAAGTACAATCTAAATTTTCGTAGTTATTTCCACAAATACCGGTATAGGTAGTTTGGTAACTATCGTAATGTTTCGCTTCTGCCGAGGGTTTGGTTAGTTTAGTTAGTGGTTTATTTTTATCATAGGTTATACTATACGTTTGATCCCATTTATCATCCCATGTATTAGAGCCATCTTTCATAATTCTTACCCAATCATATTTGGTATATGCTGCTGGGACTGGTGCATAATAAAGACCACCGCATTTATCGGCCGAAACCCAACCATAATCATCGTTAGTTCTAAAGTAATACACCGCAAAACGAGCCTCATCCACTTCCCAATCGTTGCCGTCTTCTACTTTTGGATCTAAGTAAACCACATTTGCGTTATTGAGTGTACCTCCAATATAAATTTTGTTAGTTGTTTTATCAAAAAAGAAATCGTAAGTACCATCTTCTAAAACGATATTTCCGTTATTATCCTTAGTATAAGGTATAGGTGAATCTATCTTTACATCGTCGTATAAAACGTCTTCTGCGCATAAAGTTTTCTTTTTAATTTCAATGGCATCATTGGCTTTTCTAATTTCTTGGCCTAATAGCATCAATTCATTGCCATTACCTGGATTAGGGATTAAAGGGTAATCTGTTTTTTCCAAATCACCACCTACACCCATTAAGTAGTAGGCTACATTGGCAGGATTTGTTTGGTTTGCACCAACATATAACTTATTCTCAGCTAATTTAAAGTAAAAGTCATAATATCCATCTTTCATGGTGATGCCGCTATTACTAGAGGTAGCACAAGATGCATCATCCAACGCCACATATTCTGCGCTTGCTCCGCAAGACCACTCTAAACGGACTTTAACTTTATCGGTGCTTTTAACTTGTATTCCCGCTGCTTGAGTTGACACAAATTCTGTCTTATCATCATTAAGACTCAATTTTATCTTGTTATCATTTCCTCCTATTCCTGTGATATAACAAGCACTTGGTGTAAGCTTGCCAATATAAGTTTCATTCTTACTCTTGCTAAAATAAAAGTCGTAAGCACCTGTTTCTAACACAATATTACCATCTCCGTTGTAAGTATACGATGCCGTTGAAGATGAATTAACCGCATTAAAATACTCTTTTGCTCCACAAGAATACTCTTTTACAAATTTTATTGCATCTGTAGATTTATCGAAGCACTGACCAGTCAGCATGTATTCGTCGGCATTGTTTTTATTCTCCGTCATTTCAATACCTGTTGTCCAGTCATTACCTACCCCCATTACAAGGTATTTGGTTGGCACGGCATAACCAATATATAGTTGATTAGTAGTTTTGTCAAAATACAAATCATACACACCCTTAGGTAAAACTATATTACCATCATCATCATAAGTAACGGAAACAGAACCATCCTTTACACAACCTTCTCCATAATAGCAACCACCATTTTTTACAACTTTAATGGCTTCCGATTCTTTAACCTCAAGGCATGGATACAATACTTCATTCTTGTTATTAGCATCAGGATGTGGCCCAAAGATTAAGCCATTTTCCCAAGTCCAGTCTCCACCAACACCTAAGATTTTGTATTCTGCTGTATACGTATACTTATCCCAATTATTTTTATCACCACTTCCACCCAAGGCTCCGTTTGGAACTTTAAACAGGTTTTTTTCCCCATCGTAAGTCAAGTCGCCGGTTTGATGCCATTTTT
>JAFOFC010000026.1 GCA_017387515.1 Paludibacteraceae bacterium | reverse complement strand
TCTTTTACATCGCCCAATAGAATTTGCAGCGTGTTTAGCATCACATAGGCGCGGTAATAATACTTGGTTTCGGCTGTTAGGTCAGTTACTTCTACTTTAAACTCGTTACCTACCAATACTAATCCATTTTTTGATGGCGCTGCAAGCGTAGCAAGTTCTTCTGCCTTGGTAGAATACAACACACCAAATACAATTTCCTCGTAGTCTATAATATCTACATTTACCATACCTTTAAGTGTTGCAGAAGTAGAGGTTATATTTTCTGCCGCACCTGTTTCTACCTTAGAAGGTATGCCTGGTTCATCTTTTTCGCAAGCAGTAAACAATGCTGCAAACAAAATTGTAAATAAGTAAAATAACTTTTTCATAAAATTATGGGTTAAAATTTATTTTTTATCTATCGCATAACAGACTCATTATATCGCAATAATAATATAAATTTTCAAATAAACTCGAAAATATTGTAATTTTTAGATATAAATTCTAACCAACTCTAAAAACTTGCCTCTGCGCTCGCTACTCGCAAAATTCTCCTTTCTCATTTCTCCTTTCTCATTTAAATTTGTATCTTTGTCACAGTATTCACACATAAATCATTATGGAAGTTCCCCTGTTACTTTTTGTCGGTTTAATTTTACTATTAGCATGCTCCGCCTTTACGTCGGCATCAGAAATTGCTTTTTTTGCTCTATCGCTTAACGATTTAGAAGAACTTAAAAAAAGCAACAAAAAAAACGATAAAATCATACTTCAACTGCGCGAAAAGCCCGACTACTTACTATCTACCTTACTAATTTTCAACAATTTAGTAAACGTATCGGTAGTTATTGTGGCTAGCGAACTATTATATTGTATTCTTGGCGTAAACTTAGACGAGGTTATTAAATTTTTAATCGACACCGTACTTATTACCTTTGTAGTATTGCTTTTTGGCGAAAATATGCCCAAAATTTACGCCAGTAGCAATCCACTACAATTTGCCAGAAAGGCGGCATTTCCCCTTAGCATCCTAAGCAAAATACTCTACCCCATTTCGTGGTTGTTGGTAAAACCCACTAGTCGTGTAAAACGATTAGAAAAACATGCCAATACTAGCGTTTCGATGGACGAACTTTCGCAAGCCTTTGAACTAACATCGAACGAAATTAAAGAAGACAAAGAAATTCTAGAGGGCATTATAAAATTTGGCAACATCAATACCGTAGGCGCCATGACCCCTCGCGTTGACGTGGTGGCCATTAGCGATACCGCATCGTTCAAAGAGGTGATAGACCTTATTATTAATGCAGGCTACTCGCGCATTCCTGTTTACCAAGAAAACATAGACGAAATTAGGGGTATTTTGTACGTAAAAGACCTGCTGCCCCACATAGACAAACCCGATTTTGATTGGCGCACCCTGATTAGAAAACCGTTCTTTGTCCCCCAAACCAAGCACATTAACACGCTGCTAGAAGAATTCCAACAAAATAAAACCCACATAGCCGTGGTGGTAGATGAATTTGGCGGAACCGCCGGTATTATCACCATGGAGGATATTTTAGAAGAGATTGTGGGCGAAATTACCGACGAATACGACGAAGACGAAGGACGCATGTACGTTCAAATCAACGAAAATACCTATCTTTTTGAGGCCAAAATCTTACTAAACGATTTCTTTAAAATAAAAGGTATACAACGAGCCGATTTTGAAGATTCCATTGGCGAGGCCGAAACATTAGCTGGGCTGATTTTGGAATTAAAAGGCGAGATACCCGACCAAGAAGCCGAAATCGACTTTAAACAATACAAATTTACCATTGTATCGTCCGATAAACGTCGTATTAAATCAATCAAACTATCCATAGAAAACCAACAACTTGAAAAAGACAAGTAACATCGTACTGTGCTGTTGTGCTTTATTTTTAGGTATCCTTACCGCCTGCCAACACTATACCCCAAAACCAAGGGAATATTTTCGCATTCATCTGAAAGAAAAAACCTATCAACGAAGCGATAGTACCATGGCATATAGTTTTGAGTACCCTAAAAATATTGCCTATATCCAAAAAAATCAAAGAGATACAGCATGGTTTGATGTGGTGTATCCCACCTATAACGCCCGCATTTATTTTAGCTACAAGCAAATTAACAACAACTTTCAAGAAATTGCAGAAGACTCGCGCAATTTTGTATACAAACATGCTTTTAAGGCAGATGCCATTATAGAAAACCCTTACGAAGATAGCGACAAAAATGTGTACGGCATGCTATACGAAATTAAAGGAAACACAGCATCGTCTGTACAATTTTTAGTAACCGATAGCACACAACATTTTTTACGAGGAGCCCTATACTTTAACAACCACCCCAACAAAGATTCACTAGCCCCAGTGATATCGTATATTAGCGAAGACATTAGACACATGATAGAAACATTGCGTTGGGAATGATTATCTGCGACAAACAAATAAACGGCATTCGATATGCTATTTGGCAATTAACCGAAAGTGTATCCGAATTAAAGGCCCTTATTGATGGTCGATTTTTGGTATCGCTCGATAACATCAACAACGAGACTAGACAAAAAGAACGCCTAGCCTCTCGCCTACTAATAGAAACGCTATGTAATGGTTATCAAGCTGTTGACTACAAAGAGAACGGAGAACCTTATTTTACACAAACCAACTTGCACCTTAGTATATCACACACCAAAAGCTACGTAGCAGTAGCCGTTGCCCCATTTAGAATAGGTATTGATATAGAACATACATCCGATAGGGTTTTGCGCATTACCGAAAAGTTTTTAAATACAACAGAACTTGCCCAGTTAGCTAACCATACTAATCAAGCAAGCACAGCCCTATTATATTGGTGCGCCAAAGAAGCGTTGTACAAAAAATTAACAGAAAAAGAACCAGAATTCACGCTATTTACCTGCGAACAGCAAAAAAATCTATTAAACGTTCATTATCAAGCAGAAACCTATACATTTAGCTTTGAGCAGAACAACAACTACACCCTTGTTCTTGGATAAGACAGAAAAAAGTTTGCATTTTTTTATCCAAACACTTGCACAATTCAAAAATACATACTATCTTTGCATCGCAATTGAGAGATAAACGCTCACAAAAAGCAATGGTGCGGTAGTTCAGTTGGTTAGAATATCGGCCTGTCACGCCGGAGGTCGCGGGTTCAAGTCCCGTCCGCACCGCAGAAGAGTTCCTGAAAAGGAGCTCTTTTTTTTATGCACTATAAGGATTAGAATAAAGGAGGGATTTTAAGGCGTACGAAGTCCGATAAACCGGAGTTTACTGAAGTAAATGAGGATTTAGAGGACAAGTCAACGAAAAAAGCACCCTTTATTGTAATCCGAACTCGAACCCGCGACCAAAAAATAAACACGTCCGCGGGTAAAGCTTGCGCGAAGCGCGAGCTCAAGTCCCGTCCGCACCGCAGAAAAGGTTCCTAAACAGGAGCCTTTTTTTTATGTACATATAATTCAAAAAGCAAGACTTTGTTATATGGTGATGCGGTGATTCTATATCGGTCACTGAGCTTGTCGAAGTGCCCGAATAGATGGTAATGCGGTGAATTGGCGAGGCGATTATTTTATTGACGAATCGACTAATCGGCGACGTGTTGATGAACGAATGTGAATAATCGACTAATCGATGTGGAGTTGTTTAGTCGTTGAGGCGATGCAATCTGACGACATTTGGTGGAGGTCGGAAAGAGATTTTTATGTGCAAAAACGTTAAGCAAAATGTGTTGTTTGAGCAAAGCGAGTTCACATTTTGTAGTTTTTGTATGTACAAATCCCGACCGGAAACCAAGTCGGAAGATGCATCGCCGAAACAGAATCGCTGATTATTCGTACTTCGTACTCATCAGTTCGTCGTTGATGCGTTGCGGTTTTGAAGCACGGACGCACGACCGTGCGTCCCTACTTTATTCGCTTCGCTCATGAATTTTAGTGCGAGGTGAATGCAGAAACCATGTTTAATGGGTTATGCTGAACCGATGCCTAAAATCATATAATAAGTTGCTCCCGTTAGCTTCGCTCATGTTGCTCACGTTCGGCATAATCAAAGTAAACTTTGCTTCTGCACTCACTTACTCGCAACTGTCGGCATAGCTTAAATAAATTTAATCTCTGCTCTCGCTGCTCAAGAAACTCGACAAGCTCAGGGACCGAAAAGAAGCAACAAACGACCTTCGACCTTCAACCTTCGACTTTGGACTTTAGTCGTTGAGGCGGTTCAATGAAGATGTTACAATCGTATAACAAAGCACTAACAGATAGCGGTTTAAGCACGTTAATAAAATCAAATTTGATAGCATATATAGGTATATTTTTTACATTTGCAATCCACAAAATGTAAAAATATGAACAAAAACATGCCTACTACAGGATTAACTGACGCCGAAGTGCTAAAAAGCAGAGAGCAACACGGCGTAAACCTACTAACTCCACCCAAAGAAACTCCATGGTGGATGCTGTACCTAGAAAAATTTAAAGATCCTATCATTATTATTCTACTAGTTGCCACCGCTATCTCGTTAGGATTTGGCATTATGGAAGGCGACTTTACCGAATCAATAGGCATTATCTTTGCTATTCTTATTGCTACAGGCGTAGGTTTTTGGCAAGAATACAGCGCCAAAAAGAAATTTGACGCCATGAAAAGCGACAAAGATTACGAACTAGTAAAAGTTCGCAGAAATGGCAATGTAATTGAAATTACCAAAGACCAATTGGTAGTAGGCGACATCGTTATTCTATCTGCAGGCGATGAAATTCCCGCCGACATTGAAATATACGAAGCTACCGACATGAAAGTACAAGAAGCTGCTATGACAGGCGAATCGGTAGGCGTATCTAAGTACCCCATTAGCGAACCATACACAGGATCGGGCTTTGCACCCAACCTACTGCTACGCGGCACCACCATAGAACAAGGTATGGGCGAAGGCGTGGTAGTAAAAGTAGGCGACGAAACAGAAATTGGCAAAACCACACGCCTTGCATCGGTAGAAACCGGCAACAAAACCCCACTAGAACAAAAACTAGGCGAATTGGCAAGCAAAATTAACATTGTGGCATTTGCCATTGCCTCCACCATGTTTGTTATTCTTAACCTACTGCATTGGGATTTTGCATTAGGATCACATACTTTTGAATGGAACCTAGACCTACTACTTACAGAGGTTCAATTCCTAATGGGAGCCGTTGTTATCATCATTGTAGCCGTGCCAGAAGGGTTACCCCTATCGGTTACCATGGCGTTGGCTTTCTCTATGAAAACCATGGCAAAAGAAAATAACCTGGTTAAGAAAATGCACGCCTGCGAAACCATTGGTGCAGTAAACGTTATCTTTACCGACAAAACAGGCACCCTTACCCAAAACCGCATGACGGTAGTAGAAACTAGCGTTAACCCCAAATACAAAGAATTGCTGCAAACTATTGGTGCCATCAACTCTACCGCCAATTTCTCTAACGAAAAAACGGTGTTAGGCAACCCTACCGAATCGGCTATTTTGGGTTCTATTGGCATGGAGCAAACTGCTGCTATCAGAAACGAATACAACATTATCAACCGTATTCCATTTTCTAGCGCATGGAAATACATGGTAACCCACGCCAAAAGCAACCAAACAGGCGAAGAAATCATGGTTATTAAAGGTGCTCCCGAAGTGATTTCGCGCATCATTGGTCGCAACGATTACCTAGCAGAAGTTGCTACCCAACAAGAACGCGGCAGACGCGCCATATCGGCAGCCATTATTGCATCAACCGATTTTGATAAAATAAAGAAAGAGTTAGAGCAAGGTTACGCACTTAAAGACTGCACCTACATTGGCACCTGGTTTATAGAAGACCCAGTGCGTAGCGACGTGCCCGAAGCCATCGAAAAATGCTACACCGCAGGCATCGACGTAGTAATGATGACTGGCGACAACATTAAAACCGGTAGCGAAATTGCTCGTCAATCGGGCTTTACCAATATTTGGGCCATCGAAGCAAAAGACTTTAACGAAGCCATTCAATGCCCCAAAAATGGACGCGCATACCCCAACGTAATTACCCGCTGCACCCCTAGCAACAAACTAGACATTTTGCAATGGATGCAATCAAATAACTACGTATGCGCCATGACTGGCGACGGCGTTAACGACTCGCCTAGTCTGAACCACGCTGACGTAGGCATTGCCATGGGATCTGG
The DNA here is from genome assembly GCA_017387515.1 of Paludibacteraceae bacterium. Lineage (GTDB taxonomy): Bacteria > Bacteroidota > Bacteroidia > Bacteroidales > Paludibacteraceae > Enterocola. The sequence goes on along the minus strand of JAFOFC010000026.1, from coordinate 10,735 downwards.
TACCTCTGTAGCCAAAGAAGCAGCAGACATCGTATTGCTAGACGATGCATTCCCATCCATTGTAACCGGTGTTAAATGGGGTCGTTCATTGTTTAAGAACATCAAAAACTTCTTGTTCTTACAATTATCTATCAACGTATCTGCCTGCATGGTAGCTGTTTTTGGACCATTGGTAGGCGTACAAATGCCATTTACTGTTACTCAATTCTTGTGGATTAACCTAGTAATGGACTCACTTGCCGCTATTGCCCTAGCATCCGAACCTGCTGACAAACGAGTATTACTAGACAAGCCACGCAATAAATCAGAATTCATCATCAACAAACAATTAGGTAAAGCCATCTTTGGTTTTGGCGGATTTGTTTGGTTATTATGCATTGCCATTTTATGGGGCATGGAACACCTATCAACCATTGCCGCATGGGGCTGCGAATCGCTTACCAATTTCTTTGCCAACATCACACCAACAGTATTTTTTGCCACTTACATGACCATTAACTGGTGGAACATGTTTAATGCACGCGTTATTGGTAAAAATAAATCTATCTTTAGCGGATTGTTCGATAATAGCAAGTTTATTGGCATTATGGTCTTTATATTGGCCGTTACCATCCTGATAGTACAAGTAGGCGGCGAAGTATTCCAAACCAAAGCACTATCTATAACAACATGGTTGTGGATTATTCTACTAACCTCGCCCATTGCTTGGGTACGCGAGTTGTACTTCCAACTAATTGGGAAAAGAAAGAACAACCAATAACCAAACTACAAGAGGCTAATCAACCTTTTCTAGGAGTTGAATAATTATTCAACTCCTACCTTTTTTAATCTTCAATGATCAAGGTGTACGGTTCTTGCAATTGTTGTTTAGTATACGGCACCACCCCACTGGTAGAAGCCGATAATACTTTCATTAGGGCAGTTTGATGAAAATTCAACTCTGTATCTTTATTATCAATCATCCTTACCTTGGTAACCACATTTTTTTCTTCTACAAACACCTCATTATTAACTTCTTCGTACAAAATATTACGCTTAACATCGGTATAAACTCTTTTAAGCCTAAATTTTTCAAGGTCTTTTGTAAGTATTACCGTATTTAAGATGGCCAACTGATCGGCATTGAGTTTATAACCAAAAGGAATTTTAGCCTCTAATATAAGCGATTGCGATTGTTTTTTGATACGATACGAATAAGGATCCAATACCAAGTTAAGCGTTAAATCTACCTTAAGTATGCCCAAAAAGTTAAGATCATCGTGAAAGGTTAACAGCAACATGCTATCTTTTTCGTAACTTTCCCACTTACTGGTTTTACCCTTTAATTCCTTAAACATCCAAGTAATATCGCCACCCCACAACACCCTGTGTACAAATGCGCTAGAATCGACTAATTGGATACGCTCTGCATTTTTTTCTTTGCGCAATTTATGGTCTATATCGGCCAAACGTTGCCTGGTTTCTGGATGGCGATGTCTTTTTACCCATTCTGGTTTAAGTTGAACAGAATCACGCCCTTTTGGACCCTTTCCAGGCATTTCAATTACATTGCCTGTTAATTCTTCAAAGGCAGCTATTTTATCATCGTTATAAATAGCATAATCAGACACCACCTTGTAAAAGTGGTTTGTAGAAGGAAAATCGTGCAAAAGTTGGGCATACACATCGTTTAGCAAATTCTTCTTTTTGCGACGTTTACTAATGTATTTTTTCTCTTTTGCCACTTCTGTTTCGCTCAACAAAATAGGCTGTTCGTATAGGGTAATACGCAAGGTGTCGGTAGGTACTTGTTTTAACCTAAATTCTAGCGTTTTATACCCAATAAAAGAAGCAATTACGGTCTGATTTAAAGCCAAACTATCTAACACAAACACGCCATCGGCATCGGTAACCACCCCTGCGTGAGGGTTATTCTCTGGATAGATACTAACAAAAGACATGGGCATTTTTTGCTCGTCTACCACCTTACCTACTACAGGCACAGCAGCAAATAGCACGGGCAAGAACGCAAACATACCCACTAATAAACACAAACTTTTTTTGTACACACAACACATTTTCATCATAAAAAAGATTGTTCTTCTAATACTTTCTTGGTTTGCTGATATCCCAAGTCGTAAATTTCGGCAATGGAATCTAAATTAAAGGTGTCGTATTTAAGCACCTCGGTCATTTCTATCAATATATCGCACAGTTTACCATCTTCTTTGGTATTGGCACGAAACATAAAATCAAAGGCCCTATTGGCAATTTCTAACATGGTTTGCTTGTACTGAGTGGCCGCCAATGGACTTACATTGATACCAATTACCACCTCGCACTCTTGGCGAATTACCGATACTGGAAAATTACAAAATACCCCTCCGTCTACATAATGCACCCCGTCTATTTGCATAGGCGGAAATACAACGGGCACATTACACGATGCCATAACACGCTCGGCAAGACTACCCTCTTCAAACACCTTAATAACACCATTATCCAAATCGGTCGATACAATGCGCACAGGGATAGGCAAATCTTCGATATTCTTGTAAGGTATTTTAGTACGCAAAAAATCAACAAACTTTTGTGGACTAAAAAATCCTGCAGTGGGCAGCGTTATCCGCGTAAAGTCTGTAAATCCTTTATTATCAAACAGCTGACATATTTCAAGAGGCGCATATCCGGCACTGTACAAAGCAGCCGTAATGGCTCCAGCGCTAGTACCGGCAATAATATCGGGTTTATAGCCAAATTCTTCTAAAGCTTTTAACGCACCTGCATGCGCAAAACCCTTAGAACCGCCACCGCTTAAAGCAATTCCTAATTTATACTTTTTATTCATCGTATTCTTTCTAAAACTTCGGGCGATACCGATAACTGTACGTCATTCTTCCCGTATAATCCAGCGGGATCGATGTCCATCAACGGTTTCTCGATACCTTCTTCGGCCCAGTTCATATCAATTTGTATAGGCGCTTTACCTATCACAAAACGGTTTACAAAATCGATAACGGCATCTGCATGCTCTTTGTAGCCCATTACAGCTATTTCGTGCCCAAAATTGGTAAAACGAATAAACTGATAAGGCCAACCATTCTTTTTAAACTGTTTAGCCAAGGCGTTTGACCCAAACATGCCCTTACCAAACACCATCAACTTATTGTATACCACCAACTTATCTTTTGTACCATGCATAAACAAGGTGGGAGCTGGTTGCTGTTGGTACTTTACTTTTCCATTAAAAGCAGCAATAGCACCCGAAAAAGGCACTATACCACCAAATTTAAAACCATTGGGCAGCACCTTGCTTAATTCATGCCCATTTTGTAAGTAGTAATCGCATTGCAACGAAATAATAGCCCCTGCACTTGAACCCGACAATACAATTTGATTAGGATTAATTTTAAGCTGCGAAGCATGTTCAACTGCATAATTAACTGCCGCATAGGCATCCTCAACCCCAACATTCACCGCATTTTCCATTAATTTTGCCAATTCAATCAAGCTAGTGCTTTCTACCCCTTTTAGGCCCAAACGATAATCGATTGCAATGCCTACCATACCTGCCTTGGCAATATTTTCCATGTAAGTAACAGCCGAAGGCGTATCACGCTCGCCCATTTTAAAACCACCACCAAACACAAAAAACACACAAGGATGCGACGTTAAGGTGTCGTCTGGCATATACACATCCATCTTCAAATTACAAGTATCACGTTCGGCAAACACATAGGTCGATTTCTGCACAGCCCATGCCGAGGCAAAGGCACTTATAAAAAACAAAAGAAATAAAACTCGTTTCATAAAATACCATTTAATCTACATAACAAAAATACAGAATTTAGTTTTAAATAATATCGCCAAAATTATATTTAATAGTATTTTTAACTATCAAACATAGGTGCAATAAAAAAAAGCAACCCGATTGGGTTGCTTTCCTTAAAACGTACAATTAATTTATGGTATAAATTATTTGTTTCTTTTGTAACGAGAGTTGAATTTATCAACACGACCAGCGGTGTCAACCAAGGTAGATTTACCTGTGTAGAAAGGGTGAGAGCTGCTAGAAATATCCAATTTAACAACTGGGTAAGTTTCGCCTTCAAATTCTACGGTTTCTTTGGTAGCCGCGGTAGAGCGCGACAAGAACATATCGCCATTCGACATATCTTTGAATACTACTGGACGATAGTTTTCAGGATGAATTCCTTTTTTCATAATGCGTTATATTTTAGATTTTTTACTTTATACAAATTGGAGTGCAAAAGTAATGATTTTTTTTGTAGTAAACAAATAATCTTGTCGATTTTTTATCAACTCGCTTACAATAACGATTTTAATTTTTCTTCGTATGCACTTTTAGGAGCTGCACCTACCATTTTATCTACCACCTCGCCGTTTTTAAAGAACAAAACAGTAGGAATGTTGCGAATAGCATACTTGGTTGCCAAATCGTCATTTTCTTCAATGTCAATTTTACCAACCGCAGCTTTTCCTGCATATTCTTCTGATAATTGTTCGATAAAAGGACCTACCATTTTACAAGGTCCACACCATTCAGCCCAAAAGTCTGCTACTACTACTTCGTTGCTACTCAAAATCTCATCAAAAGTAGCGTCTGTAAATTGTAATGCCATAAGTTTTTATATTTTATTGTTATTTAGTTTAGTTCGCTTCGCTCACGATGAATCGTGGAATCGTTGAATCGTTGAACCGCAAAATACGATTATACGATTAAACATTCGGGTTGCCCGAGTACTATCGACAAGCGACGTACAAATATAGGCGGTATTCTATTAGTAAACAAGTTTATTTTTCAACAAAATACACAAACCTACTATCGTCGGCATCGCGCCAGGTTTTTAAAATCGTCAGCAATTCGTCGTTCAATACAATGCGGTATTTACTTTGCGATTGAATAGACAGATTCGACACCGGATCGTATACATCAACGGCCAATTCTACGGCCACTTCGCCCTCTTTAGGAACGGCATTAATGTAGGGTTGAACAGCGCCAATCACCTCATCATCAATGGCATCAAGGGGCATACGCATGGTAATCTTTTTACCCACCTTACCTCGCAACGACGATAATTCCTCAATGCGATTTACCGCAAATTCTTTTTCTTCTGGATTATCGCTAGTGGGCTTACCATCGCGCTGATTGCGTTGTGCATTGATAGCCCGCCAGGTGTACTCTAATTTACCCGTCAACACCACAAACGAATTAACAAACAGCAAGTGTCTATAATCCTGAATCTTTTTAGTAAGCGATGTAATGGTAACCTCGCCAGCATAACCCTCTATGGTAAATTTAGTAAGCGAGGTATTGCGTTTGGTTAAGATTTCTTCGACCGAACGAATTACCCCTGCCACTACAATTTGACCAGCCCCATATTTTCTATCCAATGCTATGGTATCGTTTAATTGCCCAATATCGGCATTGCAAGCAATGGTTATTTCTGTTTTGTAATCGTCTAACGGATGCGCCGACAGGTAAATACCCACCAACTCTTTTTCTTTGTTTAATCGTTCAAACGACGATGTTTCGGGAGCAGCAGGAGGCGTAGGACGCTGAATTTCAATTTCTTCGATATCGTCAAACAAGGTTCCTTGCATGCAATTGTCGCTTTGATACTTATTGGCGTAGCGCATCAACTGATCTAAGAACGTTTCGCCATTATTAGCCGTAACAAAGAACTGTTCGCGGGTTAAATCGCCCAACTCGTCAAAAGCACCGGCTAGAACCAAACTTTCTATAGCCTTACGGTTACATGCCGACAAATTGATGCGTTCAAAAAAGTCGAAGGTATCTTTAAACGGTCCATTCTCTTTCCGTTCCTTGATAATGGCCTCTACAGCCCCCTCGCCTACACCTTTTACACCGCCCAAGCCAAAGCGAATATTATCGTCTTTATCGGACGTAAAATGCAAGAAACTAGCGTTAATACTAGGACCTAACACACTAATGCCCATCGATTTACACTCTTGCATAAACTTGGTAACCTCCTTGATATCGTCTTTATTACGCGTCAAGTTGGCTGCCATAAATTCGGCAGGATAATGCGCTTTTAGGTAGGCTGTTTGATAGGCTACCCACGAGTAGCAAGTAGCGTGCGATTTATTAAAAGCATACGAAGCAAATTTTTCCCAGTCGGCCCATATTTTTTCTAGCACATCTTTGTCGTGCCCATTTTTAACACCACCCTCTATAAATTTGCCCTTTAATTCGTTTAGGATGGCAATAATCTTTTTACCCATGGCCTTACGCAAAGCGTCCGACTGCCCACGGGTAAAACCTGCCAACAAACGCGAAAGAAGCATCACCTGTTCTTGGTAAACCGTAATACCGTACGTATCTTTTAGGTACTTTTCCATGATAGGAATATCGTACGATATAGGCTCGCGACCTTGCTTACGGGCAATAAACTGCGGAATGTAATCCATCGGCCCTGGACGATACAAGGCATTCATCGCAATAAGGTCTTCGAATACCGAAGGTTGCAGTTCGCGCAAGTATTTTTGCATACCAGGCGACTCAAATTGGAATGTACCAATGGTGCGTCCTTCGCTATACAATTTATACGTAGCCTCATCGTCAATGGGTATGGCATCAATATCAATTTCGATGCCTTTTGACAACTTAATGTTTTTAAGTGCCTCTTTAATAATCGACAAGGTACTTAACCCCAAAAAGTCCATCTTTATCAGCCCCACCGACTCTACAACGTGCCCATCGTACTCGGTTACCACGATATCTTGCCCCGAAACCTTATCTTTTACGGTAGTAAGGGGTGCAAAATTGGTTAAGTCATCGGCGCCAATAATTACCCCACAAGCGTGAATACCAATTTGACGCACGGTTCCCTCTAGCTGACCGGCATATTCCAACATCGAAGCGATGCCATCGTCCATACCATAGCGCATATCGTGCATGGCTGGCACCAATTTTACACAGTTTTTTACTGTTACCTTGGGTACTTTTTGGGTAACAGGATCGGCAAATTGCTCGCCAAATTTATCGGGCACCAACCCCACCACCTCGTTTACTTTAGGAAGCGGCACATCTTGCACACGCCCTACGTCTTTAATACTTGATTTAGTGGCCATACTACCATAGGTAATAATGTGCGCCACTTTTTCTTTGCCGTATTTTTCAGTTACCCAATCTAGCACTGCCCCACGTCCATCATCATCAAAGTCAACGTCAATATCGGGAAGCGAAATACGGTCGGGATTTAAGAAACGTTCAAACAGCAAGTCGTATTTTAGTGGATCTACATCGGTAATGCGCAAGCAATACGCCACCACCGAACCTGCCGCCGAACCACGGCCTGGGCCTACACTAACGCCCAATTCTTCGCGCGCTGCACGAATGTAGTCTTGCACAATAAGGAAGTAACCCGGAAAACCCATGGTTTTCATAATGTGCAACTCAAATATAATACGTTCGGTTTGCTCGTCGGTTAGGGTATCGCCGTAACGTTTGGCAGCCCCCTCCCAAGCTAATTTGGCCAAATAATCGGCCTCTAACTTAATACGATACAATTTATCGTAACCACCCAGCTTTTTGATTTTATCTTCTGCTTGTTCTTGCGACAACACCACCTCGCCTTTTTCGTTGCGGGTAAATTCATCAAATAAATCTTGGTGGGTATATTTTTGACGATACTCATCTTCGGTACCAAACGACGATGGAATATCGAACATAGGCATAATAGGACCCGATTCGATGGAGTACACTTCTACCTTATCGGCAATTTCTAGGGTATTGCTAATGGCCTCGGGATAATCGGCAAAAATGGCCGACATTTCTGCAGGCGACTTTAACCATTCTTGCTTGGAATAATGCATACGGGGCTCGTTCATTTTCTTGCCCGTACTTAAGCAAATAAGCCTATCGTGCGCCTCGCCATGCGATTCTTCTACAAAGTGAACGTCGTTAGAAGCAATGAGTTTTATATCCAACTTACGGGCCAATGCCACCAAATGAGGCAGCACCAACTTTTGCTGCTCATACACCTCGGTATCGGCATCGGGCTTATCGGTTTGGTGACGTTGTAATTCAATGTAAAAATCGTCCCCAAAAAGATTTTTAAACCACAAGGCTGCTCGTTCTGCCTCCTCCATTCTATCGTCCATAATCAGTTGCGATAGCTCACCTGCCAAACAGGCCGACGACACAATAAGGCCTTCGTGGTATTTTTCTAGGATATTTTTATCGATACGTGGACGATTGTAAAAACCATCAATATTGGCAATCGACACCAACTTACATAGGTTTTTATAGCCCGTTTTATTTTTGGCTAATAGTATAAGGTGATAGCCACTAGAGTCTACAATGTACTCTTTGCCACTTTTACGCGTGGCTTTAAAGTTTTTATCGTGATCGTATAAGGTACGACGTGCACAATATGCCTCTACACCGATAATGGGTTTAAAGGCGGCTTTGGCTTTTAAACCTTCTAACTCTTCTGATAATTGTGCTTTTTCGTCGGCATTGCTAGCTTGCTCTAGTTTTTCTTGGCAGGCAGCAACTTTCTCTTTGTACTTTTTACCTACCTTTTTGGCATAATCGGTAAACTCTTTGGCTCCGTACATATGTCCATGATCGGTCAGGGCCAAAGCAGGCATGCCCAAGTCGATGGCTTTATCGACCAGGTCTGAAATTTTCGACATTCCATCCAACACGGAGAAATGCGAGTGAACGTGTATGTGTACGAAACTCATGGTGATACGGTGTTTAGTCGTTTAGTCGTTTAGTCGTTTAGTCGATAAAATTCGGTGGCTGAGCCTGTCGAGTTTCTTGAGCAGCGAGAGCAGAAGCAATGCTTGCATTGATTATGCCGAGTCGCAAAAGAAATATTCAAGCCCCGATATAAACCGAATAATCCTCTATAGACTTTCTACTAGTTGTTCTACAACTTTAGGATACCACTCGTATTCTAGGGCGTGGACCTTGGTGGCCACATCGGCGGGTGTATCGGTAGGCAATACTTCGCAAACTGCCTGAAACACCACATCGCCTGCATCGTATTCATCATTGAGGTAATGTATGGTAATGCCCGACTCAGTTTCGCCTGCCGCCACAACCGCCTCGTGTACCTTATCACCGTGCATACCTTTGCCACCATACTTGGGCAAAAGCGAAGGGTGAATATTTACAATTTGATTGGGATAAGCCGCTAACATATCGTCGTCTATCATAACCATATACCCAGCTAACACCACAAAACAAATGTTGTTTTCTTGCAAAAAGCGCAACACGGTTCCGTTGGTAAATTCTTCTTTAGTATAGGTGTACGATGGTACGCCTAATGCTTTAGCACGCTGGTGCACATAAGCATTGGCTTTGTTAGATAAAACAAACGGAACTTCTATTGATTCATGGCCCGCAAAATACTTAATTATATTTTCGGCATTGGTACCAGAACCGCTAGCAAATATGGCAATTTTCTTCATGGATTTTATATTTTTCAAACGCACAAAAATAACACAATTAAACGGGGAGTTCTAATATTTTTTAGGTTTTTTATCCACAAAAAATATCTTTCTAACAGCCACCCCAAACCGCCCTTTAACGGCTATTTAATATTTTTGTAACATCCTAATCAATTTACTGATTAACAACTCCTTACACAGATTTCAACCAATATTTAATTACAAAAACTGCACATTTATTAAAATTTTGTGCATACTTTTCGCCTAAAAAAGGCAATTATTCAGATTTTATACCTATCTTTGCGGTGTTAAAAAAAACTATTCACTAACTAAATTTTATTTTTATGTCTGAAGTTGCAGCTAAAGTAAAAGCAATCATCGTTGAAAAATTAGGCGTTGATGAAAACGAAGTAGTAGAAAGCGCAAGCTTTACCAACGATCTAGGTGCCGATTCATTGGATACCGTAGAAATGATCATGGATTTCGAAAAAGAATTTGGTGTTACTATTCCTGACGAAGCCGCTGAAGAAATTTCTACCGTAGGTGATGCTATTGCTTACATCGAAAACAAATTAAAATAAACGACCTATCTTTTCTGTTATCCGATGAAAAGAGTCGTTATTACAGGACTTGGAGCACTTACCCCTATTGGCAATAACGTTCCCGATTTTTGGAACGCTATGCTAGCAGGAGTAAGTGGTGCAGGTCCTATTACTCATTTTGATGCTTCTAAATTTAAAACCCAATTCGCTTGCGAACTAAAAGGTTTTCAACCACAAGACCACTTTGACCGCAAAGAAGCACGTAAATTCGACCTTTATTCTCAATATGCCATTGTAGCTGCTAGAGAAGCCATCAACGATGCTCAACTAGCACTTGATACTGAAGATAAAGATCGTATTGGAGTTATATTAGGTGTAGGCATTGGTGGTATTCAGTCGCTTGAAAAAGAAATCATGGATTATGCCAAAGGCGATGGAACACCCCGTTTTAGTCCTTTCTTAATTACCAAAATGATTACCAATATGGCCAGCGGTCATATTGCTATGGAATATGGTTTTCACGGTCCTAATAGCATTTGTTCGTCGGCATGTGCATCTAGCAATACCGCTATTGCTTCTGCCATTGACCAAATTCGATTGGGACGTGCTAATGTCATGATTACAGGGGGAGCCGAAGCTCCTATCTGCGAAGCTGGCATTGGAGGATTTAACAGCATGCACGCCTTATCAACTCGCAACGATGACCCACAAAGCGCTTCGCGTCCTTTCTGCAAAAGTCGCGATGGTTTTGTTATGGGCGAAGGTGC
>JAFOFC010000025.1 GCA_017387515.1 Paludibacteraceae bacterium | reverse complement strand
TAAACTCGTTACCTACCAATACTAATCCATTTTTTGATGGCGCTGCAAGCGTAGCAAGTTCTTCTGCCTTGGTAGAATACAACACACCAAATACAATTTCCTCGTAGTCTATAATATCTACATTTACCATACCTTTAAGTATTGCAGAAGTAGCGGTAATGTTTTCTGCCGCACCTGTTTCTACCTTAGAAGGTATGCCTGGTTCATCATTTTCGCAAGCAGTAAACAATGCTGCAAACAAAACACTGATTACATAAAGTATCTTTTTCATAATCAATAATTAGACGTTACTTTTTAAATATTACTTTTAAAGGATCTACCTTCAATATACTGGCCGCTTCTACCCCAACATAACAGGGTGAATAAGAATCGGCTGGCCAACTTTTTGTAGACTCTGTGGCAAGCGTAGTAACAAAACCATCTTTCTTTGAAACATATAACGATATGGCCTGTGCGGTGGTTGGTTTTCCAGAAACAGTCACAAAATCGCCTGTTCCCTCTCCTTTGGCATAATCGTCCATCCACATTTCTAAGTTATCTGTCGCCATATTATTCCAACGTGTATCAAACGCTTTGTCGCCCGAATAATTGTAAGCAATTCCCAAGAAAGTATTGTGCAAAGTAATATTGGGAGCATTAATCACTTTGGTAACGCCCATCCCATCTGTTACTTTAATACCATAACTTAGGATTGAAATGTATTTGTTGGATTGCGATATTCTGTCATCTAGTTTTGCCTTGGGCACTTGTACGTAATATACCTTGCTAAAATCGCTATTGAATTTAACAGCACGCTCGGTACCAGAAGGTTGAGTTTGTAAACTAATATTTACGTATCCATTAATGGTAGGTTTTACGGTATACTTGTTATAATTAAACGTATGGTAATCGTAACTCATACCAAACGTACCATAAACATCGGTTATAGGAGTGTCAAATCCATTGGTGGCGGTATAAGAAGTAGGCAAAATGGTAAGCGTTTTTTTATCCGATTTAATATAATTCATGATACCATCATGGTCTTCGTAACGAAGAGTTACACGCACCTCATAATCACCATCATCAAAATCGCCCGTATTGAATTGGTTGGTTGTTTTGGTTTTACCACCAATTGTATATTCCGTCCTGTTAGGAAGGATGTCGGCGTCAGCAGGTATGGGTGTAGGAACAGGCAATGATATTGCTGTACCCTTCCATACACAAATATTTTGGTAATTCCATGTAACGCCTGTAGGTATAATGGGCAACACCTTGATGGTAACCTTTTTAGACACACCCGTAGAGGATGACACGGTTAATGTAGTTTGACCTGCTTTTAAACCATCAATTTGTTTGCTTTTGCCATCGCTGGTATCGTCTTTAATTTCGGCAATAGTAGGATCGTCTATGCTCCATTTTAAAGTAGCAGCAGAAGCGCCTTCTGGCAGAACATTAGTAACTTTAATAAGTACAGATTTTTTTCTTTCTACCTCAAGCATTGTTTTATCTAAGGTAAAATCGGTAATGGGGGGCGTTTTGGTTAACGTTACCGCACACTCGGCTTCTTTCATGGAATCGTATTCGTTAGCTGGGTAGTGCGTAACGGTAATGGTAGCCTCGCCCGCTCCTACTGCCGTTACTTTGCCATCTTTGTCTACGGTAGCCACTTTGGTATTGGTACTGCGCCATTCATAATCGGCATACGATGCATTTTCGGGCGCTAGCGTTAAGGTTAATTGGTCAGTTTGTCCTTCAATAAGCGATAAACTGGTTTTATCCAATTTAAACGTAGTAATAGGACGTATTTTTACCGTCACTTGGCAAGTACGAGGTTCTAATTTTCCCGTAGTAGCCGTAAGTGTATACGATCCTATTTTATCGGTGGTTAGCATCCATTTTTTATTATCTACCAACGTAGGCATCACCTCTTTATCGGTCGATTCCCAGTTAATGCGATACAATGGTGCCTTTTTGGGCGATAAATCAGCAATTTCTATTTCGGTGGGTTCGTTGGCATACACCGTTAATGCCGATGGAATGGTAAATTCTTTGATTTTTAAAGGCTCTACCCTAATTTCGCAACTGGCTTTTACGCCCATGGCCGATGCCGTAAGGGTGGTTTTACCCTCGTGCAAAGCCTGCAACGTACCAAAATCAGAGATAGTCGCAATAGAAGGGTCGGCAATCGACCATTTAACCGTTACCGTATCGCCTATCTCGGCAGGCAAAATGGTTAGCCTGTAAGCCATAGTCATTTCGTCATTTTCTTGCAACGTGTAGCTATCGCTTTCAAACTCCATGCTCTCTATTTTAGCATAACTTACGTCTGGTTGCTGACAAGCCGATAAGCAAAGTAGTAATGTTAAAAAGAACAGTATTTTTTTCATCATATAAATTAGGATTCAAAAAAAGTCGAGATTGGTTGAACCTCTCTCGACTTTTTATTTATTATAGAATTTATTAGTCTAATTGAGAAGTGTACACCATATAACGAACCGGCATACCATTACAACGGTTCATTAGTTCTACACGCTTAGTTTCAATTGCTTGATTAATATTCATGTTCAAATAAACTACTTTAGAAGGATTTTGTTCTTGAGGTCTTGAATCTCCTGGCAAGTGATTTCCCCAAATAGCTACTTTACGGAAATCATCATATAACCAACCATTTTCAATAACTCCTGTATAAGGGAAGAACAAAACATTACCATTCTTTTTACTTGTAATCTTAACACCCCTAGCTGTACCTGCTACAGTGGTAGAGTCGTAACCCATTTGTATCGTACTCTTTTCTGGATCTACTAAATCTGCCATATCACTTTCTGTAGGGAATGTCCATTTACCTGGCCAATTATCGGCATCAGGATAATCTTCACGGTCCACTGCACGATTTTCATCAGTATAACCATTATAGCCATATTCTGCATCATAGCAATATTTTGTCAGTTCTTTCGCATCGTTGTTAACATGAGCACTCCATTTATAGTAATTCCATTTGTATTTACCTTCTTCTTTAGGTTCAGTTTCTCCCCATGCATAGAAATTACCTTTCTCTATGGCACTTGTAGCACCCACATTATATGCAGCCCAGCATACACCATAACCCATATCAATGTATTCGTGGCCTTTGTAATAGGTTTTTGGACGTTCTGGAGCAGGAATTTCTTCTAACGAAGCATACCAAGCATCTTTGTAAAAATAAGGTTTGCTTGCTTCAAAGGTTAAATCGTCTGTTTGGTTAGTACCATCGTTAAAGATAATTCTATTGGCCAAATCGCTTTGAAATTTGTAGCTGTAAACATCAAAGTTGTGCACTTGTTGGTCGGTTTTGGTAGCAGCTTCACCTGGCCAAGCAACAATGGGATTACCACCATCTAACCATGCATACGCATTTACAGTTGCCCACGCCTCGGCATTTACAAAATACACCGTAGTAGAATCTTTGGGTTGTTCTGGTTCTACAGGTTGATCAGGATTGCTAGGTTGGTCAGGATTACTTGGAGTATCAGGACCATTAGGCTCGTCGGTAGTTGGCTGACATGCCACTAATGTCATTGACAAACAAGCCAATGCCACTGCCATGTAATTAATTAGTTTTTTTCATACCTTAAAATATTGATTAATAATATTATTAACTATCTTTGATATTGTTATTTTTTACAAAGTTCAACGCTACAAAGCATATACTTCTTTACAAGCCTAAATCACCCACATAAGCCACAGGACGAATAGGCAAGCCAAAACTACGACTAAACAAATAAGTGCCTTTTGTTACTTGACCTTGGTTTATCATAATATGAAGATAAACAGCATTACTGGGCACTTGTTCTTCTGCTGCAAAACTATCGCCAGCAAGTTCAGCCCCCCACACTGCTACTCTTCGAGAAGCATCATACTTCCATGTTCCATCTATGTAGCCTGTATAAGGAAAGAAAAGTGTATTGCCATTAATCACACTGGTAAATCTAACCCCTTTTGTACCTAAAGAATCGTGATCCATCTTTACGGTACTATTTTCTAATAACAAACTAAAATCATATTTTGTTGGGACTTGCCATCTACCACCCCAATTTAAATGAACAGGGTCATCTTCGTCATCTATATAACGATTGGTTGGCACATCAACATATCCATTATAACCATACTCTGCCAAGTTACAATATTTGGTTAATTCTTTTGCATTATTGTAGATATGTGCACTATGTAAATAAGTGCTCCAAGAGTATTCTTCTTTTGGAGTAGTTTCTGCCCATGCATAATAATCACCAACTTCGCCAACAGATGTTGCTCCAAGATTATGGGCAGCCCATAATCTTCCATCACCCATATCCACATATTCGTAACCATAATACATGGGTTTTTCTGGGGTTGGCGCAGGTATTTCATTTAAGCTGGCATACCAAACATTATTGTAGAAATAGGGTTTAGCTGCATCTATTGCTATATTGGCTGATTGTGAACCTATTCCGTTATGAAAAAGAATCATATCGGCTTGATCTGTTTGGTATTTATAACTATATACGTCCATATCGTGTACTTTTTCATTGCATAAAGTAGCAGGTTTGCCTGGCCAGGGAAATACACCTTGATCTGTAGCATACAACCAAATATAAGCATTCACAGTTTCCCAATTATCTGCATTTATAAAATACACGATGGTAGAATCTTTTGGCAACACTGGTTCTGATGGTTTGTCTGGATTACTTGGAGTATCAGGACCACTAGGTTCGTCGGTAGTAGGTGGATGACATGCCACTAATGTCATTGACAAACAAGCCAATGCCATTGCCATGTAATTAATTAGTTTTTTCATATCATCAAACATTATTAAAATTAAAAAATCATACTACGTTTGCAGAATCAATGCGGTCACTGAGCTTGTCGAAGTGCCCAGCATTGATTTTGCTGAGGGTTTTATTGTAAAAGGGAACACTTACGGTTTGTGGACTATTTTGTAAAGACAGGACGAACAGCTCTTCCATAAAAATCATTGTCTCCAGAAATATAACAACGGCTTTTTTCACACTTCATATAATGCCCTGCATAATAAGAAGACGTAGATGTCCAATAAAAACCTTCATCTGTATAGTCTAATCCATATTGGTCATAACGACCTGTGAAAGGAAGAAAAATACTCTTTCCATTTATATTACTTGTTATTGTATAACCACCCCATCCAGCAGCTTCGTATTTCCATGTACAGTTGTTTATCAACTCCTTACATTCGTCCATTGTTGGCATACGCCATTTACCACCCCAATTAGCTCGGGCAGCATCATTTGAGATAGGTAGTTTTCCTAATCCTTGGTAATTGAACGTATAAGTATCGCGAGTAAACTCTTTTTTCGTTGCTGTTTCGCCCCATGCGAAATAATCACCGCAATCTTCTGGGGATTTGGCACCTACATTACAGGTTGCCCACATTATAGACAAACCTAAATCTACGTACTCATGACCATTTTCTATAGATGGTGTTATGGGTTCTTCTGGTTCTTCTGGTTTTTCAGGATCTTCTGGTTTTTCAGGATCTTCTGGCTTTTCGGGGTCTTCACTACCGGGTTTGGCAGTAACGGTTACGCTACAAGTAGCAGTTTTACCACCTGCTTTGGCCGTTATGGTTGCCTTGCCTGCAGCAATAGCTTGCACCTTGCCATTTTGATCGATGGTAGCAACGGCTTCTTTGTTACTACTCCATGTTACTTTTACCGTATCTGCTTTAAATCCGTCGGCAGGAGTAATTTGCAAGTTGCTTTTTAACGATAAACTACCCCCCTCTTCTACTGTAGCCGATGCAGGATTAAATACCAATTTATTAACCGATGGTTTTACAAATTTTACTTGGCATTTTGCATCTTCTGCATCATCTACCGATGCAGTAAGCGTATATTCGCGCTCTTCGTCGGCTTTTAGGTACCAATTGCCTTCGCTATAGGTAGGTTTTTTGCCGTCGTTATCGGCTTCCCATTTAAAACGATACAATGGGGTGCCCTTTGGCGATACATCGGTTATGGGGAATTTGGCTTTACTGCCTACATATACCTCAAATTTAGACGGAATGGTAAATTCTGTAATTTTTACTTTATCGATGCGCAATGTTAAACTTGCAAATTTATCTTGTGCATTTGCTGTGATGGTAACATTACCTTCGCGCAACGCTTGTACCGTACCATTGGCATTTACGGTTGCTATCTCTTCGTTGCTGCTATTCCAAGTAACAGACACCGTATCTGCCACAGTTACTGGCAAAATCATTAAGTACGACGACAAGTTAACCTCTTGCCCCTCGTCTACAGAACTAGGTGCACCTTCGTTAAAGTACATTTCTTCTACGTTAACGTACTCTACATCGGGTTTTTGACAAGCCGTCAATATCATTGACAAACAAGCCAATGCCATTGCCATGTAACTAATTAGTTTTTTCATATCATTTATTTTTATAACATTCTATTCTACAAAGATATAATTTTATTGTAGATTTTATAACTTTTTAATACCAAAATTCCACTTTATAAAAACTAATCGGATTTATATATAAACTCAACGCCAAACTCCTAAAAAATTAAAGAATTTACGGAGTCAACTCCTAAAAACTTAAAGAATTTACGGAGTCAAAACAAAAACAACCGCACCTGAGGGTCAAGTGCGGTTGTGGAAAAGGGTTTAGCGTTACTATTTTAGTTTACTTATTTGCTGCGTTAGTAGAGATTTATATTGTTCTTTAAACTCACTATTTAAGAATGACTTCTCTATCATATCAAACCATTTATCTTTGTAAGAAATCATTTTTGAGATAATTTTATTGATTATAGGCTCACTTATACCAGACATAGACATTGCTTCTACAAATGAATCCCTATTAAAATTCACTATTGGTGTATCAAATACACCTGCCCCTATTAGCGGCATCGCTAATTCGTCTCTGTCTGCTGGGTGTACAAGTTTTACGGATAATAAGTCATAAGCAGGAGAAAGTTGATAGCCAATCTCTTCGTACTCCAACAAAGAGAAGTTTTTACAATGCATATCCGAGTTTCCTGTAATCCAGGAGAATAAAACAATCTCCCAAAAACGCTGAACATCCAACATGGAAGATACTGAATATTTCTTTATTACTTCTGCCAATTGAATATAAGCACCTCTGTACTTATGTTCTGTAAGTCTATTGGTTAATTGACACATATCAAGCATGGATAATTTAGCTCCATTTTTCTTTCTATCCACCCTGCGAGTAATATAGGCTAATTCGCCATCGTCCATTCTTATTAAACCATGCTTTACGGTTTCTATTCCACATATTTCGGCCAAATGCATGGTTAAATCTTCTATTTCAGGCATAAACTGATAAGTTGGACTTTGTGGTTTGAGAATAAAATTACCCCACAACCCTACTATGGTTAATTTGTTGGGTTCGTTTTTACCTCCTCTGTTTATATCCAACGCCAATTTAGGCTGCACACCTGTTATGGCTGTACTTTTTTCTATAATCTGAAGAGCCAATTCTTCTATATTAGCTCTATTATATGGTAAAATGGGCGCCTCTTTTGTGCCATATAGTTTTAATGCACAAGCAGGATGATAATGTAGCTGATTATCATCCAACTCTTTATAACAATATAAACACCTATTCTTCATACTCTGTTACTGTTATGTTGCCTATGCAATCTTTGCAACAAGTTATTAATAGCTTCATTCTATCCCTGGGGTTTATTTTCCAGTTCTTGTCAATGATATCCAATAACCAACCCTCCGGAATAAGCCCATCAAACACGGGGAAAAGAAATTCTTTTTCAAACTCCTCTTCCTGAAGTGGCATTGTTGGACTTAATGCTTTTGCATCTTCTCTTTTAAGATAATCAGCGTTGTACTTAAAAAAGTATCCGTCGGAATTCTCCACAAGAATGCCACAAAAAATATTGTTTAAATATATCTTTGCCTTATTCATTTATTTTCTTGGGATATAATGTTTCACCAAAAAGTTCTAATACTTGATTCACTTTGTTGAGCTGAACGGTTGTTTTTCCTTTTTCCAACTCTCTTATAAATCGGATGCCTACACCTGTTCTATCGGCTAATTCTATTTGTGTGAGCCTAAACAACTTTCTCTTTTGTTTGATGTATTCGCCAATCATATACTATTTGCTATATTTAACCCCGAACGGGTATAAATTTTAAATTAGTCGTTATTTTTCAACCCTATCGGGTACAAATATAGCATATTTTCTACAAAATCAACCCCATCGGGTTTATTTTTTACGTTTTTCATCAAAAAAAATCTACTTATCTATCCTGCTACAATCAAAAATAGACCTCGGAGATACACAAAAACAACCGCACCTGAGGGTCAAGTGCGGTTGTGGAAAATTGTTTTACGTTAGTTTATAGCAATTTAAGGTAATACGGCTCTGACGGAATAGCCTTGATAGGTAGAGCATTGATATACATTTAACTCTCCGACGTTGAATTGCATACCATAGGCATAACCCCTAGTATCGGACGATTTAGACCAATAACAACCCATTTCGTTTGCTTTAGACAATCCTGTACCCTCACGATAACCTGCTGCTGGCAAGAAAAATGCATGCCAAAAATGGAATAAATTTTTTCATATTATTATGAGCGTAATTAATACTAAGGTAATACTGGACGAATGGTTAGTCCGTGGTCAGATGATATATTTAATGTTTCTGTGGCACCACTGGTAAATTTTAGACCTTGTGCATAAGATGATTGTCCAAATGTAGAAATAGAGGAACTCCAATAATAACCACATGGTTCTGAATGCACTAAATCATCAACAATACCTGCAGCAAGCAAGAAAATGCTATTGCCATTGATTTTACTTTTTACCTCATATCCTACAGTAACACGATCTTTTGTAATCCATGTCCACGAGCAATTATCCTTTAACTCTTTTATTTCCTCTATCGTCGGCATACGCCAATCACCTCCAAACGCTTCGTGTGCTACATCGTATTCCAAAGGCAATGTTTTATCTGTTCCTGAATAGTATGAATCGCTTGTCCATCCCCATGATATAAATCTGCCAGGATCTTCTGGACTATTTGCTCCCACATTCATAGTAGCCCACTTCACAGAAAGCCCTAAATCTACAAATGCATGACCATTAGCATTCGATGGCTTTACTGGTACATCTGGGTCTTCGGGTTTTTCTGGGTCAGAAGGGTCGATTGGAGTATCTGGAGTTTCTGTTCCAGGTTTGGCTGTAACGGTTACGGTACAAGTAGCGGTTTTACCTCCTGCTTTGGCCGTTATGGTTGCCTTGCCTGCAGCAATAGCTTGTACTTTTCCGTTTTGGTCGATGGTAGCTACAGACTCTTTGCTGCTACTCCAAATTACCTTAATGGTATCTGCATCAACACCTTCTGTAGGGTTAACTTGTAAACTGCTAACCAAAGACAAACTGCTACCCTCTTCTACTGTAGCCGATGCAGGATTAAATGCCAATGTATTAACCGATGGTTTTACAAATTTTACTTGGCATTTTGCATCTTCTGCATCATCTACCGATGCAGTTAGCGTATATTCGCGCTCTTCGTCGGCTTTTAGGTACCAATTGCCTTCGCTATAGGTAGGTTTTTTGCCGTCGTTATCGGCTTCCCATTTAAAACGATACAATGGGGTGCCCTTTGGCGATACATCGGTAATGGGAAATTTAGCCTTACTACCTACATATACTTCAAATTTTGCAGGAATGGTAAATTCAGTAATTTTTACTTTGTCGATGCGCAATGTTAAACTTGCAAATTTATCTTGTGCATTTGCTGTGATGGTAACATTACCTTCGCGCAACGCTTGTACCCTACCATTGGCATTTACGGTTGCTATCTCTTCGTTGCTGCTATTCCAAGTAACAGACACCGTATCGGCCACAGTTACTGGCAAAATCATTAAGTACGACGACAAGTTAACCTCTTGCCCCTCGTCTACAAAAGTAGGTACTGCTTGGTTAAAGTACATTTCTTCTATTTTAACGTACTCTACATCGGGCTTAGCGCACGAACAACACAATGCAGTTAATAATGGGAAAAATAAATAAAGTATTTTTTTCATGATTTTACAGAAAATCAAACAAGAGTGATAGAGGTATTTACACGCCCCTCTCACTCTTGTATGCTATTTAGGTTTAACGATTAAAAATAGTAGTGGAACGAAATGTTTACACCAATATTATCAGTTCCGTACAACAAATAGCAGCTACCTGGGCTAACCAAGTCGTTGTATTGTGCTACTTTGTTATTGTATTTGTCGTAACCTTCGTAAATGGTGTAGGTTTGTGGTTGGAAAGCTACCATAATAGGAGTCAAATCGACAGTAGCACCCAACGAAACGTTTTTCATAAAGAACCATTCTACACCCAAATTAGCATAGATACCAATGCCTTGGCTAATGCCTACGTTCTTTTGATGCAATGGACGACCATAATCCATCCATGTGCAACCACTTGATGCAAATTCGTTGATGTTTTTGTCGATTTTTTGCATGGTAGTTGGCTTTTGGTTAAGCGCAGTAATTTGGTTACCATAGTTAAAGGTAACATCACCACCACCAAACGAATACATCAAACCAAAACCACCTACAAAACGTAGGTTTTTACCTGCCGAAAATTCCAAACCTGCGGTAATACCACCACCGGTATAGTTCAAATTGATGGCATCGGCCACTTGATCGGCAGCCATAGGGTTAAGCGCCAAGGCTTTATCGTCGTTTACGTATTCACGATACGTAATGTAACCACCGCTAAAACCAATGCTAGCTTTAAATGCCATGTGTTCTTTTGCTTGGTATTTATACGATATCGATACCATGGGTTGTTGTGCCAAAATAAACATTTGGCTAGGTTTAGCTTCGGCATTGCTAATAATTCCATCGGCCGATTCTGAACCATACAAAAATTGTCCTACCGTAGAGAACGACGAAGGATTACCCCCTTGGGCAGCCGCTACAGGGTTAAAATTAACACCAATTGCCATATCGCCCACTTTAGGAGCATAGTCTTTGGCCTCTTTTTGCTTATCGGCTTGCGCCATGGCACCTACAGAAAAGGCACACAACAGCGACATAGCCATAACTTTTATTTTTGTATTCATGATTTTACGCTTTTATTGTTACACCTTATTCTATTAGTTTAAAAAGTGATAGCCGTCATCTAACGAACCTACTTTTGCACCAAACAATTCTACGTAAACGGTTTCGCCGTATGCTACGGTTGCTTTAGCCTCACCTTTGTAGGTAATAGGGGTTAGTTTAAAGTCAGAATCGTCGGCTGTAGTTTTTAAGTCGTAGTTTTCTTGCACAAAAATACAAGTAGCTTTGCAATCGGCTTTTTTACCTACGGCAACGGGAATATTAGCTTCAAATTTGCCACCTTTAAGGTCTGCGGTTACAATCACTACGTTACCGGTAGCTTTATCATCAGCACCTTTTTCGGTTACTTCGATGGTAACGGTACCTTTGCTTTCGTACAATTTAATAGCATCGGTAGCACCATTGTCGTCCAATTTAGTATAATACACATGGCCTGCCAATTTGCTATACGTCAAATCGGTGGTTTCTAAAGCGGTTGGTTCTACTTTTTCGCACGATGCGAAACCCATTAACATAGCTGCTACAGCAGCAAATAATCCTAGTTTTTTCATAATTAATATTTTTTTAGATGTTTAGTTGTTTAGTTGTTGAGTCGTTTAGTCGATCCTATTCGGTCCCTGAGCCTGTCGAGTTTCTTGAGCAGCGAGAGCAGAAGCAATGCGGTCACTGAGCTTGTCGAATCTTTGTGCGAGCCGAGTGCTGAGTCAAGCTTGCTTGAACTAAGCCGAGGCGAAGCCAAAGATATTAAAGTGCCCAGCATTGATTATGCCGAGTCGCAAAAGAAATATTAAAGGGCCCGTTTAGTCGTTGAGGCGTTTAGTCGTTGAGGCGATTCAATCTGACGACATTTGGTGGAGGTCGGAAAAAGATTTATATGTGCAAAAACGTTAAGCAAAATGTGTTGTTTGAGCAAAGCGAGTTCACATTTTGTAGTTTTTGTATGTGTAAATCCCGACCGGAAACCAAGTCGGAAGATGAAGCGCCGATACGAAAACGTTTCCAAAGATAAACATATTTTTTACAAAAACAACTATTCTGTTAATAATTATTTATTTTTTTCATCCCAATCTTTACTATCAATCTACAACAAAACTATCCCATTATATTAAAATTTCTACTTTTTCATGCTTTAACTACAAAAAATCATCTATTTCTCTTGATAAGAGAGCGCGAAATGTGCAAAAAACACCCGTTTATTTTTCTGCTCTGTCAATAATTTTATTTACCTTTGTTGGATATTTTACATAGATTCATGAAACGTTCTATTATATTCAACATATTAGGTATAGGTATGGCTATTTTGGGAGCATGTACAACCCCAGAAACCAACCCTACAGACACCTCTACATCAGCAAATTCTAGCCTTAGCAATCAGCCATCGGTACATACCGAATACGGCATAGAAGTAGATAACTACACGGCCCAAATGGGGGCTGTAAAAAGCGGACAAACCCTATCGGGCGTATTTGAACACCTAGGTGTATCGCGCAAAGTGGCCGCCCAACTAAACACCCTACCCGATTCTATTTTTAACGTAAAAAAAGTGCGTGCAGGCAACCAATTTACCGTATATCGTACACAAGATTCGTTACAAACACCTGCCTACATCGTTTACCACAGTTCGTTAGTAAATCATGTGGTATTTGGCACCCAAGATACATTAACTGTGTCGCATTTTGAAAAACCCGTTACTAAGGTAGAAAAAGTATCTGCCGCAGTAATAGAAACATCCTTGTGGGACGCAACCATTAAAAATGATCTAAACATTAACCTCTCGTTAGAATTATCGGATATTTACGCTTGGGTGGTAGACTTTTTTGGTATTCAAAAAGGCGATGGTTTTACCGTTTACTATACCGAAAACTACGTAGACAGCGTTTCGGTAGGCATTGGCGAAATTTATGCGGCAAAATTTACCCACAACAAGCAAGATTTTTATGCGTATAAATACGATAACGATAGTTTAGCCATTCATGGGTATTGGGACGAAAACGGAAACAGCTTACGCAAAGCATTTTTAAAAGCTCCGCTTAAGTTTTCGCGCATTTCTTCTAAATTTACCTATGCACGCAAACACCCTGTGTACAAGGTAGTTCGCCCTCATACAGGTGTTGACTATGCGGCTCCAACAGGCACTCCGGTAGTAGCCATTGGCGATGGTAAAGTTATTTTTAGAGCGTACAAAGGCGGTGGCGGTCATACCGTTAAAATTAAGCACAACAGCGTGTATACCACAGCCTATTTGCACCTTTCTAAATATGGTCCTGGCATTACCGTAGGTAGCCAAGTAAAACAAGGTCAGGTAATTGGTTACGTAGGCAGCACAGGGGCGTCAACGGGTCCGCACCTTGATTTTAGGGTTTGGAAAAACGGCACGCCCATCGACCCACTTAAAATGGAGTCGCCATCGGTAGAGCCTGTACCCGCCAAAGCGATGGATGCGTTTAAGGCGAAAAAAGCGAAATACGATGAAAAGTTAGGAGTTAGGAATTAGGAGTTAGGAGTTATCGGTCCCTGAGCGAAGTCGAAGGGCCGACATAATTAGGAGTTAGGAGTTAGGAGTTAGAAGCGACAACTTATGAGCACCGCGAATAATTGTAAGTTAGAACATACAGGAACCGTTGTTGAGCTAACAACCGATGGTGTAAAGGTGCGTGTTGAGCAACGTGCAGCATGCGCAGGATGTGCATCGCAGGCATCGTGTACCTTATCGACCGAAAAAAAAGACGAAATAATAACCGTAGCGTGCAGTAACCCTACCCTTTTTCAGGTAGGCGAAACCGTTAAACTGGTAAGCACGCGAAAAAAACTATACACTGCCCTGTTTTGGGCTTACATACTGCCACTTGTGGGGCTTTTGGCATCGGTTGTGGTATGTATGGAACTATATAACGACGAACTAATAGCGGCTGTAAGTGGGCTTGCCTTTTGCGCCCTTTACGTGTTGGTGCTATATTGCTTGCCCAAACGCATTACACGTCCGCTGCAAATAGAAATAGAAAAATTGGTATGAACATTATTGTAACATCGCTTGTGGTATTGGGGAGCATTGCCATTATTGCGGCTGTCATTTTGTTTTTGGTAGCGCGCAAATTTGCTGTGTACGAAGACCCATTGATTGACCAAGTTGCCGAAGTATTGCCTGGCGCCAACTGCGGCGGGTGCGGTTATGCCGGTTGTAGGGCTTTTGCCGAAAACTGCGTTAAAACCGGCAAGTTAGAACGCGATTATTGTCCCGTTGGTGGTACCGATGTAATGAAACGCGTAGCTGCGTTGCTAGGTGTAGAAGCACAAGCATCAGAGCCTAAAGTGGCTGTGCTATTGTGCAACGGAAGCAGTGCTTGTCGCCCTAAATTAACCACCTACACAGGGGTTAAAAAATGTTCCATTGCCCACACCACCTATGCTGGCGAAACAGGTTGTAAATTTGGCTGCATAGGCTTTGGCGATTGCCAAGTAGCATGTGCATTCGATGCCTTACACATAGATCCTACCACCGGTTTGCCTGTTATAGACGAAGATAAATGTACCGCCTGCGGCGCTTGTACCAAGGCTTGCCCCAAATTGCTGTTGCAATTGCGCAAAAAAGGGCCTAAAGGACGCAAAGTGTATGTAGCTTGCAAAAGCCAAGACAAAGGTGCTATTGCCAAAAAAGCGTGCGCTAACGCCTGCATTGGTTGTAGCAAATGCGTAAAAGAATGTCCGTTCGAAGCCATTACCGTTACCAATAACGTGGCCTATATAGACGATACTAAATGTAGATTGTGCAGAAAATGCGTAGCCGTTTGCCCAACGGGTGCCATTCATGCCGTTAATTTTCCCGTAAAAAAAGATGAAAACGTTTAGCCTAGGCGGAATACATCCGCACGATAATAAACTTTCGGCACGCAAGCCTTTTAAGGTAGTGGCATTGCCCGATGTAGCCATCTTTCCACTAGAGCAACATATTGGTGCTCCTGCAAAACCCATTGTAGCTGTTGGCGACAAGGTGTTAGCAGGGCAAATGATAGCCGAAGCCGGTGGTTTTGTATCGGCTCCTGTGCACAGTTCGGTATCGGGCACCGTACAAAAAATTGCCACGTTTACCGATGGTTGGGGATTTGATAAAATGGCCATCCATATTAAGGTAGAAGGTAGCGAATGGGTAGAAAATATACAAGCAAATAGCGAACTTCGCACCGAATGCAACCTATCATCAGAAGAAATCATTAAAAAGATTGCCGATGCGGGTATTGTAGGTCTTGGAGGGGCTTGTTTCCCTACCCAAGTTAAGCTAATGCCACCCAAAGACATGAGCGTTGACACCCTTATTATTAATGCGGTGGAATGCGAACCTTACCTTACCCACAACCATCAGCTAATGCTAGAAAAACCCGCCGAAGTGTTAATGGGGGTACGCATTTTAATGCAAGCGCTAAACATTAAAAAGGCCATTATTGGTATCGAGGCCAATAAGATGGATGCGGTTGAATTATTAAAAGGAGAACTGATAAAGGAGAAAGGAGAATGCCAGCACAAAGTGAGTGCAAAAAATACTTCGGTCACTGAGTCTGTCGACGTGTTGTTGACCGATAGGGAAAAAGTGCCCGAAGTAAATGTGGTACCTTTGAAGTTGAAATATCCGCAAGGGGGCGAGAAGCAATTGATTGAGGCGTTAACGGGACGCAAGGTACCTAACGGCGGCATTCCTGCTGCAGTGGGCTGCGTGGTACAAAACGTGGGTACGGCTTTTGCGGTTTACGAGGCTGTTCAGCTAAACAAACCCCTAGTAGAGGTAATGATGACCGTTACAGGCCCATCGGTTACCAACCCAGGCAACTTTATTGTACGCATTGGTACCCCTATAGAAAAGGTACTAGAAATGGCGGGAGGGATTCCTGCCGATACAGGTAAAATTATTGGCGGTGGCCCTATGATGGGTAAAACCTATAGCCACACCAACCACCCTGTTAGCAAACGCAGCTCTGGTTTATTGCTATTGCCCAACGATATGGCAGCGCCATTAGAAGAAAAAAATTGCATTCGTTGTGGCAAATGCGTGCAAAACTGCCCCATGGGCTTGGCGCCTTACCTATTGGCCACCCAAGGCGAAATGGCACTTTGGGACGACATGGAACAAGAGCAAGTTGCCAACTGCATTGAATGCGGTTGCTGCACGTTTACTTGTCCCAGCAACCGTCCTTTGCTAGATTACATTCGATACGGAAAACAAACCGTCATGGCGAACATACGCGCTCGCGCAAGTAAATAGTCGAAAGTTGCGAGTAAGCGAGAGCAGAAGCAATGCGGTCACTGAGCTTGTCGAAGTGCCCAGCATTGATTATGCCGAGCGTGAGCAACTTCATGAGCGAAGCGAATAATTTTGCGATTCTACGATTCAACGATTCTGCGATTCAACGAATAAAAAAATCATCGATTAGTCGATTAGTCGATTAACCGATTAGTCAATAAAAAAATATGAACAAATGGATTGTTTCATCGTCGCCTCATGTGCATAGCGGCGATTCTATTCAAAAAAACATGTTGTACGTGGTGTTAGCCCTGCTACCCGCCTACTTGGTAGCCCTATACTATTTTGGTGTAGGTGCATTGGTAGTAAGTGTAATAGCCATAGCATCGTGCATTGGTTTTGAAGCCTTTATACAACGTTTTGTGCTTAAAACCAAGGTAAGCATTAGCGATGGGTCGGCCGCATTAACGGGCTTGCTACTCGCCATGAACCTACCTTCTAACCTACCCTGGTGGATGGTTATTATTGGTTCGATGGTAGCCATTGGATTGGGCAAAATGTGCTACGGCGGTTTAGGCAATAACCTATTTAACCCTGCCTTGGTAGGACGTGTATTTTTATTGATATCGTTCCCTGCCGCTATGACTACTTGGCCCATTCCCGAACCATTCTCTATGGCCTATATGGACGCACAAACGGCAGCAACTCCCCTATCGTTTATGAAATTTGACCAAATGCTACCTCCTATTTTAAACACCTTAATTGGTAACGAAGGAGGAAGTATGGGCGAGGTAAGCGCCATTGCCTTGTTGTTGGGTGGCATATTTTTACTTTGGAAAAAAGTAATTACCTGGCACATTCCCGTTAGCATATTGGCTACCGTAGCCCTGTTTACAGGCATTATGCACCTAGTAGACCCTATGGCTTACGAAAATCCATTATGGCACCTTTGCTCGGGTGGTTTGCTATTGGGTAGTATTTTTATGGCAACCGATTATGTAACATCGCCCATGACCCCACGCGGACAAATTGTGTACGGCGTTGGCATTGGTCTTATTACGGTAGTAATTCGCTTATGGGGCAGCTACCCAGAAGGTGTATCGTTCGCAATTTTGCTAATGAACGCTGCTACTCCACTTATTGATCGATATATGAAGCCCAAACGTTTTGTCAGCAAATAATATGAAAAAGATAGCATCTACCTTACCCAACATGCTTTTATCGCTTACCTTAATAGCGTTAGTAGCTGCAGGCTTGCTAGCCTGGGTTAAAACCATTACCAACGAACCCATTCGTTTGGCCGAAGAAAAGAAACAAACCGAAGCTTTGCAGCAAGTATTGCCTGCCTTTGATAAAATAGAAACCGAACAAGACGATGACGGTATGGTGTACAAGGCCTACAAAGACAATAAATGGGTAGGTACTGCCGTTAAGTGCACCTCTATGGGCTTTAATGGCGATGTAGTGGTAATGGTAGGTTTTGATAGTAGTAGCCAACTAATAGACTACGTAGTATTACAACAAGCCGAAACTCCCGGTTTGGGCACTAAAATGGTAGATTGGTTTAAAGATAAAGCCAATATTAAAGGTAAAAAAATGGACATCAATCACCCACTAACTGTAGATAAAGACGGGGGCGAGGTGCAAGCCATTACAGCGGCCACTATTTCGTCGCGTGCCTTTTTAGAGGCGGTAAACAATGCCTATCGCATTGCAAACGGCCACGACGCCACCACGGCTGCAACAAGCATAAATGAGAACTGAGAAAGGAGAAAGGAGAAATGAATAAACTTAAAATTGTACTGAACGGACTGATAAAGGAGAACCCAACGTTTGTGTTGATGTTGGGGATGTGTCCTACTTTGGGTACTACCACATCGGCCATAAATGGTTTGGGCATGGGGCTAGCCACCACCTTTGTACTAATTTGTTCTAACACCGTTATATCGGCTCTAAAGAATTTAATACCCGATAGCGTGCGTATCCCAGCCTACATTGTGCTAATTGCCGCCTTTGTAACCGTGCTAGAAATGTGCATGAAAGCGTATGTACCTGCACTTTACGAAAGTTTAGGGTTATTTATTCCCCTTATTGTGGTAAACTGCATTGTACTAGGCAGAGCCGAATCGTTTGCCGCAAAAAACAGTGTAATAGACTCGTCGCTAGATGGTTTAGGCATTGGTTTAGGCTTTACCATGGGCTTAGGCATTTTAGGTTCTATCAGAGAATTATTAGGTGCTGGCACCCTATTAAACATGCGTATTTTTCCAGAAGACTACGGCATGCTAGTATTTGTGCTTGCCCCCGGCGCCTTTATTGCCCTAGGGTTGATTATTGCCTTCATCAATAGTCATAAGTCTAAAGTCTAAAGTTGCGAATAAGCGAGAGCAATGATAAGCTTGCTTAATCATTGCCGAGCGTGAGCAACTTCATGAGGGCGAAGCCCGAATAAAGTCTAAAGTCGAAGGTCGAAAGTAATTAGGAATTAGGAATGAGGAATTAGGAATTTTTGTGCGAGGTGAGTGCAGAAACCAAATTTATTTGGATTATGCCGAACCGATGCCAAAAATCATGAGGACGTAGTCCGAATAATTTTGCGATTCAACGATTCAACGAATAAACGATTCAACAACATATGACATACATACTACTATTTATCTCGGCTATTTTTGTGAACAACATTGTGTTGTCGCAATTTTTGGGCATTTGCCCATTTTTAGGAGTGTCTAAAAAAGTAGATACCGCCATGGGCATGAGTGCCGCCGTTACCTTTGTTATGACCTTGGCCACCTTGTGTACCTACTTGTTGCAAAAACTATTGCTCGATCCACTAGACTTGGGATTTTTGCAAACATTGGTGTACATCTTGGTTATTGCAGCCTTGGTGCAAATGGTAGAAATTATTCTAAAGAAGGTATCGCCTGCCCTATACCAATCGTTAGGCGTGTTTCTGCCCCTTATTACCACCAACTGTGCCATCTTAGGGGTAGCCATTATGGTTATTCAAAAAGACTACAACTTGGTAGAAAGTTTGGTATTTGCCATTGCCACCGCCTTAGGCTTTGCGCTGGCGCTAATTTTATTTGCCGGTATGCGCGAACGCCTTAGCATGGTAAAACTACCCAAAGCCATGCAAGGTATGCCCACTGCCCTTATTACCGCTGGTCTACTTGCCATGGCCTTTATGGGCTTTAGCGGCGTGGTATAAGCACCGTATAACAGCATAAAAAAACTGGTAATGTTGCCAAAAACGGTTGGTGGCATTCTTAAAAAAGAGAGTAAAATAGATTGATTATTTATTGAGCAAATCAACTATTTTGCTCTCTTTTTATTGTCCTTATTTCTGAAGTAAAGATACCATTTAACGTAATGCT
>JAFOFC010000024.1 GCA_017387515.1 Paludibacteraceae bacterium | reverse complement strand
AGTCGAAAGTCGCAGGTCAAAAGTAGGGACGCACGGTCGTGCGTCCGTGCTCCAAAACCTAAACGCATCACCGCATCACCAATATATTTGCAAAAAAGTTGCATATTT
Source organism: Paludibacteraceae bacterium (assembly GCA_017387515.1). Classification (GTDB taxonomy): domain Bacteria; phylum Bacteroidota; class Bacteroidia; order Bacteroidales; family Paludibacteraceae; genus Enterocola. Next base: position 8,457 of record JAFOFC010000024.1, on the reverse strand, counting down.
CCGGAATATTTTTTATATCTTTGCAAATCAATTAGTAACATCTGTCAATGGCCGCAAAAGTTTTATACGTAACCCAAGAAATGTTTCCTTATTTGCCCGAGTCTCCTATTGCTTCTTTAAGCAGAGAGTTGCCACAGGCTATTCAAGAAATGGGCAAAGAAATCCGCACCTTTATGCCTCGTTATGGTTGCATTAACGAGCGTCGTAACCAACTGCACGAAGTGATTCGTTTGTCGGGTATGAACTTAATCATTGACGATACCGACCATCAACTTATTATTAAGGTAGCTTCTATTCAGGCTGCTCGCATGCAAGTTTATTTTATCGATAACGAGGAATATTTTCGTCGTAAGGCCGTTGTTGCCGACGAAAATGGAGTAGAATTTGCCGATAATGACGACCGTATGGTGTTCTTTGCGCGCGGTGTGCTAGAAACTGTAAAAAAATTGCGTTGGACTCCCGATATTATTCACTGTCATGGTTGGATGGCGGCTGCATTGCCTGTGTTGGCTAAAAAGGCTTATCGCGAGGATCCTTTCTTTGCCAATGCAAAAATTGTTTATTCGGTTTACGATAATCCCTATCAACAAGTATTCTCTAATAAATTAGTCGATAAAATTAAAATGAATGGCATTGAGGCCGACGATTTGGCTTTGGTGGCTAAGCAAGGTGCTTTTGAGGATGTAAGCAAATTGGCCATTGAATATTCGGATGCGGTTATTCAAGGCAGCGAATCGATCAACGAATCGGTACTTGATTATGCAAAAAAATTACAAAAATTATTTTTGCCCTATCAAGATCCTCAAAATTATGTATCTTCGTACAATCAATTTTACGATCAAATTTTGGGAGAATAAATTTCGCAATGAAACGTCTGTATTTCTTTGTAACTACTTGTATATTATTGGTTTGCGCATCATGCGAACCTTCTGATATTGGCGCTGCTTTGCAGCCAGAAGAAGATAAAATGGTGGTACAAACCGATTCTTTTTATATCCAATCGGCTACCGAACTGTTGTCTAGCCGTCATTCCGAGTCGGATAATTTAGAGTTAGGCTACTTGTACGATCCTATTTATGGCGGTGTAAAACTTGATTTCTTAGCAGAATTTCGCTATTCGCGCGATACTTTTCCTGCAACCCTGCAAGAACCCAAGTTAAATGTAGTGATGTATTATCGTGCGTTTTATGGCGATTCGCTTGCTGTAAACGAGGCTTCTGTGTATGCTTTACAACAGCCGCTTGATTACGAAATAGATTATAAATCAGACATTAATGTAAGCGATTATTGCGATAAATCGGTGCTGTTGGCCAAAAAAACGTATGTGGCATACGATGCTACTGTGCCATCGGCCGAAAGAAAAAAAGCAGATTATTGCGATAAAGTACAGATTGAATTGCCACAATCGTATTGCGATAAATTGTTAGCCAACCGTGATTATGCTAAAAGTCAAGAAGAATTTTTGAAATTCCTAAAAGGGGTATATGTAACTACACATTATGGTAGCAGAACGGTTTTAAATATCGACTCTGTAAACTTGGAACTAAGTTATCGATATGCACCTAAAATAACTAAACCCGATTCTTTGGTAAGTGCCGTATGTATTTACCCTGTAAACCGTGAAACGTCGTCGGTAGTAAGGGTGAGCGAGGTAGAGGCTCCCTCTGGAGTTTTATCGGATAGCTTGAATTACATCATCAGTTCGTCGGGATATGTAACTCGTTTAACCTTGCCTCTTAGTCGTATTAAAGAAAGCATGGTAGACAAAGAAACCGACGAAGAATTAAATTTAAACCACATGTCGTTGATTCTAGAGGTGGCAGATGTGGCGGATGTATTGCCTAGTCGCATGACCCCTCCCGATGTGTTGTTGTTGATTAGAGCCAATGATTTAGAAGCCTTCTTTACGCAAAGTAAGTATCCTGCCGAGGGTATTGCTAGTACGTTGGGTGTATACGATCCCGATAGAAAGCATTACCTATTTAATAACATGGCAGATTATATGGAGCGCTTTATGAGGGATGATAATTTGCAATTGGACGATTTGAATGACTTCTATTTGCTACCTATTCAGGGGGCAACCGATATATTGGGTACTAATGCTGTGGTACGCCATTTGTTTAAACCTTATGCTGTGCGCTTGCGCAGTGCTACCAATCAGCATTCGCCCATGCGTTTGGTGGTTACTTATTCCAAACTGTAAGCCCATTTTGTATGGCGTCTTGCGATGCTGTTTTGTAGGCATTGATAAGACCGCCTGTACCTAGTAACGTTCCCCCAAAGTAACGTACTACCACTACCAATGCGTTGTCTAAATTGGCAGCGTCAATTTGGCGTAAAATCGGTCTGCCTGCAGTGCCCGATGGCTCGCCGTTGTCGTTGGCTCTAATGTCTTGACCTATGCGATAGGCAAAACAAACGTGTTTGGCTTTGTGGTGTTCTTTTTTGTATCGATTAATAATCTCTTTTACTTCTTCTTTATTATTAATGGGCATGGCGTATGCCAAAAACTTACTGCCTTTTTCTTTGTAGCAGCCTTCTGCTATACTAGTGGGGGTAATTTTGGTAGTTTGTTGATTCATATGGCAAAAATACACCTTTTTTTTATATTTTTTTTGTGAAAACGTGTGCGGATATCTAAAAAAATGTATATTTGCAAAATGGTATAAGGAATTTTAATCTTAAAATCAAATAATATGAAAAAAATGAGACCTTTACAAAGGTTGGGTCGTTGTTGTATGATTATGCTCCTAATGGGATGGTCGGTTGTTGCCATGGCTGCTGCTATGCAAAACAATCCGATTAGTACCAGTGGTTTATGGGGAGATGTACTAGGTGGTACTACTTTCTCGGCAGCTAACAACAGCGAACAAACCAGTTTTACATCTTTAGAGGCATCAGAAATTTGTTGGAATAGAATGGATGATGCACTAACCATGGCAAGTGCCTACGGCTATGTTACCAATACTTCGTATGGAACGGCTTCATCGCCTAAGTACCGCATTACTAACGGAAGCAATAGTGGTTATGCCTCTAAATTGGATGCCACTACTAACTACTTTATCTTTCATGCACCTAAATCGCAAAAAGAAATTGCTACCTTTTCTGTAAAAGGGTATAAACCTAATACAGAGGTAATAGTTTGTTTTTCGCTATTTGAGGTATCAGGAAAAGATAAGACAAAAATTAAAGTATCTGTCAATAATTTTACAGAAGGTATTGAAATTGCCAGTGGCGGAGTAAAAGAGGTAACTATGGTTATCCCTGCCGACCATGCTGGCTTAAATACCAATAAACTAACCATAAAACTATCGCGCGAGAATTACAACGAAGGCGATAACTGTGTGTTGGCGATTTCAGATTTTTATGTGTATGGCCTGGTAGATCCTTTAGCCATTGAAACCGATAAAAAACAAGTAGAATGGGGTGAAACGATAACCTTGACTGCAGTGACAGGCACTGGCCTTGATTTGTCTATGGTTCAATGGAAAAAATCCAGCAATGGTGGTTTGGATTACAACGTAACATTAGGCAATGGTGCTACCATCACCGACGAACCTTCGTTGGGTAAAAATTATTATCGTGCTGAATACATGGATGATAGCGGTAACGCCTTCTTTTCTGACCCTATTGTAGTGGAGGCTATTTTAGCATGCTCAGAAGGAACTGCACATGTTATATTTGAAGAAAACTTTGGCCAGTTGGACGAAGAAACTGATCGTAATGAAGGAGACCCTGCGCACATCAATGTGTATGGTCCCAATAATCCAGATGGTTACGTATATGTGGGTGGTTGTGGCTTCTTAAAAGATGAAGGTACCTATGCCGTTATGGCCAATCCACGTTATGGTGGTTGTAATGTTAATGGAGTAACCGACGGATGTGGCTGTACCAATGCTAAAGAAGGCGAAATGTGGTACCGCGACATTATGGATAAAACGCAAGGTGGTAAAGACGAAAACGGCAAATATGGTGGCATGTTATTGGTAAATGGTAAAGCCTCGTTGGTGTATAGCCGTCAAGTTACTATTGATTGTCAAAATACCCTAATGAATTTTTCGGCTTGGTTTGCTAGTGCTTCGGGCCCCATGCCAGGTATCGAAGATAAATACAAACCCGTTTCTATGCAATTTGTGGTAAAAGACCAAAATGGCAGAATAATAGATGAAGCTACTTTGGTGGTAAACGATATTGATTATTCCATGGGTTGGGTAAAAGGGGAAACCTCTTTTGATTCGGGCGATAATAGTGTGTTAACAGTAGAAATTTACAACTACCAAGATGGTGGTCAAGGTAACGACTTTTTGGTAGACGATATTCGTTTTACCGTTTGTGCTCCTAAAGTAGACATTATGGCATACAGCCGTTCTAACGATGTGACCATCGATAATAGCAAAAAAGAAGTTTCTGGTTTGTGCGATGAACCCATCACCTTAGAGGCGGATGATTCTATGGCAAGGAACTTTTTTGATGATCCCTACTATGTATGGTTTGCAAAAATGCAAGGAGAAGATGAATTTACTTCTAACCCTGATTGGAATGGTAATGTTGCTATCCAAGTTTCGGTTACCGAAAAGGCACAATATTATGTCATGATAATGGCTTCGCCAGAAATGGCAGAAGAATACTTGGCAGGTTTTGTGGAACCCTGCGAATTAGTAGCCGTGTCGCCTATTATGCATGTGGACTGTTCTGTTCCAACTCCTATTTCTATAGAATTTGTAAAACGTAATTGCAACGAAATTACCTTAAAAGCTATTGCCGAGGAGGGAGTTGCTTATACCTGGCAAAAATCAATTGACGGAGGTCAAACTTGGATAGATATTGATTTTACAGGTAGTGAATATACTACAACAATTACCGAAAAAGCCATGTTCCGTATCCATAACGACGAAGCAGATAGCGACCCTACCTCAGAATTTGAGCCATGGCGTGTTACGGTAGCCATTGAGCCTACAGAGGTTTACTTTGGCGAAACGATAACGGCTACTGTTTCTGTAGAAGGATTTAGATCTAACAACCAACCCGTTTGGTACAAAAATGGTGAACCCATTGATTACGAAGGATATACTTACGAAACCAAACCCTATGCTCCTGCCGAATATACCGTTCAGTTAGAGGGTTGTGAGTCGGATGCAGCCGCTATTACAAAAGTGATTTGGCCTACCATATTTACTCCTTTGTTGGTAGATGGCTTTAACGATGACTTTATTATGGGTATGGATCCTGCTGTCGCGTTGAAAATATACGACCGCTATGGTAATTTGCTGGTAGAAACCACCGATGGTTGGGATGGCCTAGATAAAAATGGTAACTATGCAATGCCAGGTGTTTACTATTACGTTGCCACCATGCCTAACGGCGATATCGTAAAAGGTAATGTAGAATTGTTGAACGAAAAAAAATAACCTATCATCCTTACAATTATGAGAAAGTCAATTATTATGATGATGCTAATGGCCGGTGCGGTTTCTATGCAAGCCGCCATTAGCGAAAAGTACGCGGAGGGGTACGATTTTGAATCGTTGCCGCTAAATACCACTACCAGCGAAAGTAATATTTCGCTATTTGCCGATAATCAGTTGTTGTTCTTAAACGATGGTAAAGTTTATCTAAGCCAATTTACCGAACAACAAGATAGTTTGTTGGCGCCACAAGAAAGTAACGAACTTACTAAGTTGGGTATTCAAGGCAATGTAGCCTACGATGCTGCCAAAGGTAAAATCTATTTCTCGTTGGTAGAGTCAGAAACCTGTGAATGGTTGTACGAGTCTACCTATAAAGACGGTAAGTGGACAACGCCTAAACGTTTGGAGATAGAGGGCATGGGTAAAGTGCGTGGCAATAATGCTTTTATGGCCAATGCAGGTTGGAGTTATATATCGACCGTAAAAAACATCATGCAAAATCCTGCTATTGCTAAAAATGGTACACGTTTGTATTTTACCAGCGCTACCATAGAGAATGGCCAAGGAGGTAAAGACTTGTGGTACATCGACCAAAAATCGGATAAACTGTGGGCGGCTCCAGTTAATGCAGGCGAAACCGTGAATAGTACCGCTGACGAAGATTTTGCCTTTGTAGAAAAAGATGAGTTGTTGTACTTCTCGTCTAATAAAGAAGGCATTACACATTTATACTTAGCCGAAGTTGCTGGCGATGCTTGGCATACCGCTCAAAAGCTAGAAGCACCTTACAATAGTGCTGTTAACGATTATAGCATGGTGGTTACTAACGGAACACCTTATGTGGTAACCGATCGCAACGTTGGTAATGGGTCGGATATTTATGCTTATGTTAAAAGACCTTGCCAAATTAGTGTAAGTGATATAGAGGTAGTGCAAGAATTTACGGGAGGTGGCTATGCCATTACAGGTAAGGTAACCTTTAAGGATGCGCCTTCTACAGGTAACCTATACGTAAAAGACGATACGGGTGTAGCCAAAACATTTGAATTGCCTGTGCAATCGCCCTTTAGTTTTGAAATTGATAATTTAGATTGCGATAAAGATACCGTAACACGTGCGGTAATGGCTTGGTTCTCTGATACCAATTGCGAATCAAAGGCAACTTATTTGGCACCAGCAGAGATAAAACGCGAGTTTTATTGGGTATATTTCTTATTTGAATTTGATAAATCGGAATTGTTGCCACAGTCAAAAGCCGATATGGATCGTTTGGTAAAAGAAATGCAAAAATTCCCAGAGGCTAAATTTGAAGTAAGCGGTTATGCCGACGAACGTGGTAGCAACGAATACAACGACAAACTATCTAAACGTCGTGCCGAAGCGGTTAAAAAAGCATTGATAGAAAAAGGCATCAGTGCCGATAAACTTAAAATTGTAGCAAAAGGCGAAAATGCTCTTCAAATTAAAGATGCTAAAGACGAAGATCAACACGCTCAAAACCGTCGTGTAGAAGTTAGAATTATTAACCCCGAAAATAAATAATCGCCATGAGAAAAGAATTATCCTTACTTGCTGTACTTTTGTTTGTGTGCACAGCACTATTTGCACAGGGCGATTTTAAATTGTCTGAACAAATGTTCTCGCGTATCAATCAGAACCCTTCTGCTATTGGTAACAACGAAAAAATACAAATCTTTACGGCCGGACGCATGCAATACGTAGGCATGGGACTAGAGCAAACCCCTACATCGGCATTGTTAAATGCTCATTACTACAACGAAAAACTTAAATCGGGTTTTGGTTTGTCGTTTACTTACGATGAATTGGGTTTGTATAACCAAACCATTAATGCTAAACTTTGCTACGCTTACAATGTAGACCTTTTTGAAGGCGGTTTGCTTTCGTTGGGTTTATCGGCCGGTGTGGTAAACAAAATGTTTGACCCATCACGCCACGTATGGCGCGATACAGGCGACCCACTAGATGGTGGCGAAGAAATTACCAATACCACCGCATTTGACCTTGACTTTGGTTTGGAATTCTCTTGGAAATACCTATTGGTAGGTGCTTCTATTACTCACTTGCCAGGCATTACCCAAGATGTTAGAACCACCGCAGCACCTACACATATCAATGCTTATGTGCGTGGTAATATCTACTTGCCAGAGAAATTTAACCTTATTCCCGCAGCAGCCTATACCAATATTGGTGCTTGTAATACGGGTAAACTAATCTCGGGCGATAATGCTCAGGTAGTATCATTGGGTCAAGAACACCTAGTAGACGTTAGCTTAACCGCTCTTTACGATGGTAAATATTGGTTAGGAGTAGGTTACCGTTTAAATACCGCTGTTAGCTTTATGGCAGGTTTTGAATGGCACTGGTTGCGTATTGGTTACTGCTACGATTTAAGCGTAGGACCAGTTTGGGATTTAACCTCTAGCACACACGAGGTGATGCTGTCGTTTGTGATTCCTACCAAAAAACCTGTAGTTTGGTAACAAAACTCCTTTTTAAATAAACGCAAATAAGTGGGGGATATGCTATCTCCCTAATAGAAAGAGGTTGACTTTTTAGTCAGCCTCTTTCTATGTATATAGCTTTCCAATATTCTTAGTTGAATTTCCATAATATATTAAAAACTAATATTTTAGTATTTCTCTGATGTATTTTTGATGTATTTTTTTCTCCTTCATGATGTACTAAAGCGAAGTTATTTATTGTTATTCTCTGCTCTACATTATCGTTACAACGCTACCTTTGCAAACGTTTTCAAAAGGCAAAATATTGCGTTATTATAGATATGACATCCTTCTCCTACTGGGGCATAATGCTTCGCATCATGAAGATTATTTTTATGTATGTATTCCCTATATTTTTGGGCTTATATACAACTAGAGTCATCTTTTTATGGGATGCCAAACAAATATACTCCCACAAAAGCATTAAGGTATATACAGATAATAACGCATATACAGATACACTAGCATGGCGTCAAATAATAAATGAATGTGACTCTTTATTAAATTTAAAAGGAACAAAAATGCGT
>JAFOFC010000023.1 GCA_017387515.1 Paludibacteraceae bacterium | reverse complement strand
TCTTCCGACTTGGTTTCCGGCCGGGATTTACACATACAAAAACTACAAAATGTGAACTCGCTTCGCTCAAACAACACATTTTGCTTAACGTTTTTGCACATATAAATCTTTTTCCGACCTCCACCAAATGTCGTCAGATTGAATCGCCTCACCATCTATTCGGGCACTTCGACAAGCTCAGTGACCGAATAGGATCGCCTCAACGCCTAAACGACTAAACGATTCGTCACTAAAATCACCGCATCGCCATCAATTAACATTACATCGTTTGCAGGTTAAAAATGTTATTTTGTATTACATTTATGTTACAAACATGCATTATTTTCTTATTTTTGTTAGCAGAAAATAAACACGTAATTTTATCGTAATATGACAATTGTATTTAGTATCAATTACCATACCAATTGGGGACAACGCCTATTGGTTAGCGGCTCTATTGCAGAGCTTGGTAAAAATGTTCCAGCCAAAGCTGTACCTATGGAGTACGTGTCGAATGGCGAATGGAGATTGGTAGTAAACGTAAAAAAAGCAACTACAGCGTTTACCTACAAGTACCTTATCTTTAACGAAAACACCAAAACGTACACCGAAGAGTACATGCCTACACGTACCGCTGTATTGGCAGAAGGTTCTAACACTTGCTTGTTAGACGATACTTGGCGTAGCAATGGTGTAGATAAAACATTCTATTCGGCTGCGTTTACCGAAGGACTGATTTCGCGCACTACCAAAGCAAAAAAAATGGCTGCGCTAACCTCTCCTACTACCTTGTTGTTTAGCATATCTGCTCCTCGCGTGGCAAACGGATACAGTTTGGCCATTGTAGGTAACATCAAAGAATTAGGCAGTTGGGACGAGAAAAAAGCCTTGGTAATGAGCGACGAACAATTCCCCTTATGGCAAGTGGGCATTGACGCTACAGAACTAATGGGCGTTATTGAATACAAATACGTTATATACGATACCAAAAACAAAAGCGTAGTAACATGGGAAGAAGGTGCTAACCGTGTTATTCGTGCCGTAGACATTAAAGGTGGCATGACCTACAACCGCAACGACGAAGTATTCCGTTATGGTTTAGCACCATGGAAATGCACCGGTGTGGCTATTCCTGTATTCTCGCTACGTACCGAAGGTAGCTTTGGTATTGGCGAATATGCCGACTTGCGTAAAATGTCGGATTGGGCAAAAGTAACTGGTCAAAAAATTATCCAAACCTTGCCTATTACCGACACTACTCGTTTCCGCACCAATGCCGACTCGTATCCTTATAGCAGCATTACCGTAATGGGATTGCACCCCATTTACATCAATATTTTTGAAATGGGCACCTTAAAAGATGCTCAAAAAATGGAATATTTCTACGGTCTGCAAAAACAATTCAACCAATCGCCTACTGTTATGTACCAAGAAGTAGGTGCGGCTAAATGGGAATATTTCCGTTTGATTTTTGCCCAAGAAGGCAAAAAAGTAATGGCATCGGCTGCTTACAAAAAATTTGTCAAAGAAAATGCAGAATGGTTGTATCCTTACGCTGCTTTCTGTTACTTGCGCGATGCCAATAACAACTGCAACTTCCGCACTTGGGGCAAATATGCTGTATACAACGAACAACAAATTATGGATTTGTTTACAGCAGAAGATAGCCAATTTGAGGCCAACTTGCACATTTACTTGCAATACAATGCCCACATTCAACTATTGGCATCGGTTAAATATGCCAAAGCTAATGGTGTGGTATTAAAAGGCGATATTCCAATTGGTATTAGCCCAGAAAGCGTAGAAGCTTGGATGGAACCCGAATTATTCAACTTGGATAGCCAAGCCGGTGCTCCACCCGATCCATTCTCTAAAACCGGTCAAAACTGGGGCTTCCCAACCTATAACTGGGACGCTATGGAACGCGATGGTTACGCTTGGTGGAAAAAACGTTTCCAAAAAATGGCTACTTACTTCCAAGTATATCGTATCGACCACGTGCTAGGTTTCTTCCGTATTTGGCGCATGTCATCGGGTGATGTACAAGGTTTGTTGGGTTACTTTGACCCTGCTCTACCCATGCACCCAGACGAAATGCGCAACAACTTTGGCGTATGGTTTGACTACGATCGTATGGTTAAACCTTATATTCGCGAACACGTAGTAAACGAAAAATTTGGCGACATTGCCGGTAAAATCAAAAACAACTTCTTAGATTTGGTATCGCCAGGTTGCTATGCCTTTAAAGAAGATTTTAATAATCAACGTAAAATTGAAGCCTTTGCTTACGAACATCCCGAATTGTTAGACATTAACGGTTGGGTGTACAACGAACTATTGGCTTTGCACGGCGAGGTATTGTTTATCGAAGATAAAAAGAAACCAGGACACTATCACCCACGTATTACGTTGCAAGAAACCCTATCGTACCGCGATTTAGATTGGAACGTAAAAGAAGCATTGACCAACTTGTACAATCACTTCTACTACCATCGTCACAACGAGTTCTGGAAAGAACAAGCCATGAAAAAATTACCCGCCTTGTTGCGTGCTACCAACATGTTGGTATGTGCCGAAGATTTGGGTATGATTCCAGATTGCGTGCCACAAGTAATGAACGACCTTTACATGTTGAGCTTGGAAATTGACCGTATGCCAAAAGATCCAACCCAAGAATTTGTAAACATGAATACCGTTCCTTACCTATCGGTTTGCACCACTTCTACCCACGATATGGCGCCTATTCGTGGCTGGTGGGACGAAGATAGAGGCGTTATTCAACGTTACTACAACTATATGTTGGGTCAATGGGGCGAAGCTAAACAAGATTGCGAACCATGGATTTGCGAAATTATCCTAAAACGTCACTTGTATTCGCCTGCTATGTTGGTTATTTTGCCATTCCAAGATTGGATGTCGATTGACGGCGAACAACGCAGAGTAAACTATGCAGAAGAACGCATTAACATACCATCCGATCCTCACCATTTCTGGTGCTATCGCATGCACAAGAGCGTAGAAGAATTGCTACAAATGGACCAATTAAATGCTCGCATTAAACAATTGAGCATTGATAGCGGACGAAGTTGTGAGATGTAAAAACGCTTGCGTTTTTACATCGGTAGATCGAAAAAAAGCGACCTTGTGGGTCGCTTTTTTTGTAGTAAAGTCGGGCCCTTCGACAGGCTCAGGGACCGATTTATTTGTACGGTTTATTAGTTTGCAAAAACTAATAAACCATCTTTTACATCCACTACAATGGGTTTGTCTTTTTGGATGGTGCGGGCAATGATTTGCTCGGATAGTTTGTTAAGTACCAAGCGTTGCAATGCACGTTTAATAGGACGCGCCCCAAATTGTGGATCAAATCCTTCGGCTGCAATAAAGTTAACCGCATCAGGCGTTATGCGCAAATCTACGCTGTTTTCTTTTAGCATACCTGCGATGCTTTCTACTTGCAATTGTACAATTTGAGCAATTTCTGCTTGCCCCAAGGGGGTAAACATAATTAAATCGTCAATACGGTTTAAGAATTCGGGCTTAATTACTTGTTTTAGCAATTCAAACACCCCTTTACGGGTATCTTCTAGCACTTCTTCACGATTGCTATCTGTCATAGTTGCTGTTTTTTCGCGAATTAGCTGCGAACCCAGGTTAGAGGTCATGATGATGATGGTGTTTTTAAAGTTCACCACCCTGCCCTTGTTATCGGTTAATCGGCCATCGTCCAAAACTTGCAACAAAATGTTGAACACATCGGGGTGTGCCTTTTCAATCTCATCGAACAACACAACCGAATAAGGTTTACGACGAATGGCTTCGGTTAGTTGACCACCTTCTTCGTAACCCACGTATCCTGGAGGCGAACCAATCAATCGGGTTACCGAGAATTTTTCTTGGTATTCGCTCATATCAATACGGGTCATCATGTTTTCGTCGTCAAATAGCACCTCTGCCAAAGCCTTGGCCAGCTCTGTTTTACCCACACCGGTAGTACCCAAAAAGATAAACGAACCAATGGGACGTTTGGGGTCTTTTAGCCCTGCACGACTACGACGCACGGCATTAGCAACAGCCACAATGGCCTCGTCTTGGCCTATTACACGTTTGTGCAACTCGGCTTCTAATTGCAACAATTTAGTTTGCTCATCTTGCGCCATTTTGCTAACGGGAATGCCCGTCCAACGGCTTACAATATCGGCAATATCGTCGCTATCCACCTCTTCTTTAATCATTGGGTTTTCGGCTTGCATATCGTGCAACTTGTGTTGCGCATTTTCAATGTCTTGTTGCAAAGCAGGTACTTTACCGTACCTAATTTCGGCTACCTTGTTAAAATCGCCCTCGCGTTCGGCTGCTTCGGCATCGAATTTTAGTTGCTCAATGTCAATTTTGTGTTGTTGAATTTTATCGATCAACGATTTTTCTGATTGCCATTTGGCCTTTTCGGCTTTTTCGGCCTCTTTTAAATTATCAATTTCTTTTGATAATTGTTTCAATTTTTCTTGGTCGTTTTCGCGCTTAATGGCTTCGCGTTCAATTTCTAATTGACGAATAGAACGATCTAGTTTGTCCAATTCTTCGGGCACAGAGTTCATTTGCAAGCGCAAACGAGCCGCTGCTTCGTCTATTAAGTCGATGGCTTTATCGGGCAAAAAACGATCCGAAATATAACGACTCGATAATTCTACAGCCGATATAATGGCCTCGTCCTTGATACGTACCTTGTGGTGATTTTCGTAGCGTTCTTTTAATCCACGCAAAATAGAAATGGTGCTGGCCTCGTCGGGTTCGTTTACCATTACTATTTGGAAACGACGTTCTAGCGCTTTGTCCTTTTCAAAATACTTTTGGTACTCGTTTAAGGTGGTAGCTCCAATGCTGCGCAATTCGCCACGCGCCAAAGCAGGTTTTAGAATGTTGGCAGCGTCCATAGCGCCTTCGCCCCCACCAGCACCCACTAAGGTGTGAATTTCGTCGATAAACAAAATAATTTCGCCATCCGATTTTACCACCTCGCTGATAACCGCTTTTAAACGTTCTTCAAATTCGCCTTTAAACTTAGCACCAGCCACCAAAGCACCCATATCTAGCGAGTACAATTGTTTGCTTTTTAGGTTCTCGGGTACGTCACCGCGTACAATACGGTGTGCCAACCCCTCGGCAATGGCGGTTTTACCTACACCCGGTTCGCCAATTAGAATAGGATTGTTTTTGGTACGACGACTTAAAATTTGAAGCACACGCCTAATTTCTTCGTCACGGCCAATAACCGGGTCTAACTTGCCACTGCGAGCCTTATCGTTTAGATTAATAGCGTACTTGCTTAACGACTGATAGGTTTCTTCGGCACTTTTAGACGTTGTTTTGCTGTTTTGCGTTAGTTCGGCAATGGCGCTTTCTAAGCCTTTTTCGGTAAAACCTGCGTTTTTAAGCATGCCTTGTACAGCATTGTTTACCGTAAGCAAGGCCATTAGAATCATTTCTAAGGGCACAAAACTATGGCCATCCTTATCGGATAGCGATACGGCCTTGTCTAATACCTTACTGGTTTCGTTGCTAAAGTAAGGATTACCTCCCGTTACTTTAGGATATGACTGAATTTGGCTGTCTACAGCCTGCGAAAGCACTTGTGCATTTACTCCGAGTTTAGCAAATAGGAATTTGCACACACCTTCGCCTGCCAGCATCACCCCTTTTAGTAAGTGAGCCGTCTCGATGGCCTGTTGGCCACCATTTTGGGCTATCTCAATGGCTTTTTGGATAGCCTCTTGCGATTTGATAGTGAATTTCTCAAAGTTCATAATAAAAATCTCCTTTCACAAACCTCTTGTTCAAAAGGCTTGCCAAAGGAGATTTTATGACATTTTGGCAGAAATGGGCTCAGGGACCGCATTGACTATTTTACTGTATAAATGGTTTGGGTTGGGAAGGCAAAGTTCCAGCCTTTTTGGTTAAAGTGCTTTAGTATGGCTAGGTTTACTTGGGTTTGGGTTTCGAATACGTCCGATCTGCTTTTGATGTAATAAATAAAGGTAATGCCCAACGAAAAATCGCCGTAGGTGGTAAAAGAAGCTACTACATCTTGTTTGATGCTGCTAATTTGCGTGGGCAATGCTTTTAACCAAGTCATGGCCTCTTGCATGGCCTCTGGAGTGGTATCGTACGTTAAACCTAAATTTAAGGTTATTTTGCGGGCTTCCTCGGCCGTAACGTTCTCTATCTCGCTATCTACAATTTTGTAGTTAGGAATGGTAACCAACCTGCCTGCCAAGGTACGAATGCGGGTACTACGCATACCAATGTCTTCTACCGTACCATCAAAACCAGCTACCTGAATGCGTTCGCCAAGTTTAAAGGGTTTATCCACAAAAATAGTAAAGCCACCAAACAAGTTTTTAATGGTATCTTGTGCAGCCAAGGCAAAGGCAATACCCCCAACCCCTAATGTGGTAAGCATAGCAGCCACATCTACCCCAACCTGGGTTAAAGCAGTAATAATAGCCACCACGCCAATAATACCCGATACAATTTTTTGCATGGCCTTTACCACATTTACATCCAATTTAGACTCTTTGTTGTGTTCGGCGTATGGCAACAAGAAATTACTTAAAATATTATGGATAAAACGATTAATAATCCATGCAATGTTTAAAGTAGTTAATACCTTAAACGACATGCTAATAATGGGACATACTTGTTCTGGTAATACCAACATTTGCAAGGCTATGTAAATACCAAACAAAACCAAAGCGCATACAAAGGGCATTTGAAATACATTTAATAAAAAATCGTCTACTTTGGTATTAGTAGCCTCGGCACGCTTGCGCAAGTATCTTTTTTCTACCCATACTAACAACCTACCAACCAGGGTAGATGCAATAATAATACCTGCAAACCAAAGCCAATTATCCCACGAATTATGTTGTGATAAAAAAGAAAAAAATGCTCTCATTAGTAATCAAATTTTGTAGCAAAGATAGTTTAATTCTGCTTAAGGTTACAACAGACGCTGTAAAAAAATAACCTTCAACAAAAAAGGGCCACTAAATTAGTAGCCCTTTTTGAAAGAATGTTCATAAAAGAAACATTAATAACTAGCCACGTAATTAACCACCCACTCGCCTACTTGCGTGGTGCTATAGGCTTGGGCATCGCCTGCTAAGTCGGCGGTTACAATGCCGGCATCCATAGAGGCTTGTACCGCTTGGCGAATGGTTTTGCCCTCTTGTTCCAAACCAAAGTGTTCTAGCAACATAGCGGCCGATAGAATTTGCGCCAATGGGTTGGCGATATTTTTGCCGGCGGCTTCGGGCCACGAGCCGTGAATGGGTTCAAATACGGGTGTGCCGGTGCCTACCGAAGCCGACGGCAACAGGCCCATAGAGCCTGATATAACCGACGCTTCGTCGGTTAAAATATCGCCAAACGTATTTTCGGTAACAATCACATCAAAAAAGGTGGGCGACAAAATAAGGCGCATGGCAGCGTTATCAACGTACATGTAATCGACGGTTACTTCAGGATACATGGGTTCCATTTCTTGCGCTATTTGACGCCATAAACGGCTAGATGCCAACACATTGGCCTTATCTACCACGGTTAGGTGTTTTTTACGTTTTAGGGCGTATTCAAACCCTACTTTTAAGATGCGCTCAATTTCGGGACGTGTGTAGTAATTGGTATCAAAGGCCTTATCGTTGTCTTGGTATTTTTCGCCAAAATACATACCGCCGGTTAGTTCACGAATGCAAATAAAATCGCTTCCTTGCAAAATTTCTGTTTTTATGGGCGATTGGTGCATCACGTTTTTAAAACATTCAATGGGGCGCACATTGGCAAACAAACCCAACTGTTTGCGCATGGCAAGCAACCCTTGTTCGGGGCGCTTAGGGGCTGTAGGGTCGTTGTCGTATTTGGGATGCCCTACTGCCGAAAAAAACACGGCATCGGCATTTTGGCAAATGGCCAAGGTTTCTGCAGGGAAGGGGTCGCCCAACAAATCGATGGCTTCGGCGCCACAATGGGCGTATTGGTAGGTAAAAGTATGGTTATACTTTTTTGCAATGGCGTTTAATACATCTACGCCTACTTTCGATATTTCGGGGCCAATTCCGTCGCCCGCAAGAACTGCAATGTTTAGATTCATAATTGTTGCTTGTCGCTTGTTAATTGTTGATTGTTAATAGTGATTTTAAAGGAGGCTATTCAAGGCGCACGATGCGTAAGAAACCGGAGTTTACTATAGTAAATGAGGATTTCGAGCGCGAGTGCAACGCAGAAATCACCCGTTAAAATCATTTTTAAATAAGGTTTAGCATTTTTATGGTAGCCTTAATCGCCGCAGCGGTTTGGTCGGCATCTAGGCCATTGGTTTTGATAATTTTGCCATTTAGGTTCCAGGTAATTAGGGTTTGCACAAAGGCATCGGTGCGACCACCAGGTGGAATGGTAACAGTATAATCGGTTAGCACGGGATGCGGCATTAACAGGCGGTCATAAATTTTCCAAAGCGCTTTCATAAAGGCATCGTACTGACCATCGCCCACCGAGGTTTCTTGGTAAATTTCGCCGTCTATTTGCACAGAAACGGTTGCTACAGGTTTAAGCCCTTGGGCCACCGATAGCGAATAATTTAGCACTTTGACCTTATCGGCAATGTTTTCGCTTTTTAAAATATCCGATACAATGTAAGGTAAATCGTAGGTGGTAAGTTGTTGTTTTTTATCGCCTAGTTGAATGATGCGGTCGGTAATTTTACGCATGGATTCTTCGTCCAAATCCATCCCTAAGGCACGCAAATTTTGGCGTATATTGGCTTTGCCCGATGTTTTTCCAAGAGCATATTCGCGCTCGCGTCCAAAACGTTCGGGAAGCAACGAATTGCAATACAGGTTGTTTTTTAAATCGCCATCGGCATGTACGCCAGCTACTTGGGTAAATACGCTTTCGCCCACAATGGGTTTGTTGGCAGGCACCCTAATGGCCGAATAGGTTTCTACAATTTTGCTGATGCGGTTAATTTCTTTTTCGTTGATGTGGGTAGACATGCCCAATTGGTCGTGCAATACCGCCACCACGCTAGATAGCGGTGCATTGCCAGCCCGTTCGCCCAATCCATTAACCGTAACGTGCACGCATTGAATGCCCGCATTTACGGCAGCATACACATTGGCAACCGCCAAATCGTAGTCGTTGTGCGCATGAAAATCAAACAGCAACTCAGGGTAACGTTCTATCATGGTGCGGCAAAAACGGTCGGTTTCGGACGGATTGAGCACGCCTAACGTATCGGGCAACATAAAGCGCCTAATGGGAGCACTACGCAAGGCATCAACCAAAGCAAACACGTAATCGGGGCTATTTTTCATGCCATTGCTCCAATCTTCAAGGTAAACGTTAATGCCAATGCCCCATTGGTTGGCGGTTTGCACTACCGCTAAAATATCGGCAATGTGCTCTTCGGGCTTTTTGCCTAGTTGCATGGTACAATGGCGATGCGAGCCCTTGCAAAGCAGGTTCATTACCTTAATGCCCGCGTTTTTTACCCATTCTAACGATTTAGTGCCGTCTACAAAACCTAGCACTTCTACTCTATCGGCATAACCATGTTGGTTAGCCCAACGGGCAATGTTGCGAACGGTTTCAAATTCGCCGTCCGATACGGTAGCCGATGCAATTTCGATGCGATCGACGTGTAAGTCTTCTAACAACAAGCGGGCAATAGCCATTTTTTCTTGCATGGCAAACGAAACGCCCGATGTTTGTTCGCCGTCGCGTAAGGTGGTATCTAGTAGGGTTATCATTGTTTAGTTGTTGAGTCGTTGAGTTATTTAGGTGATAGTTCTCCTTCTATGGCAGCGTGGGCTGCGGTAATGGGTGATGCTAAAATGGTGCGGGCGCCAGGGCCTTGACGTCCTTCAAAGTTACGATTACTGGTAGAAACGGCATATTTCCCAGCAGGAATTTTATCGTCGTTCATGGCCAAACAAGCCGAACAACCCGGTTCGCGTAGTTCAAAACCAGCATCGGTTAATATGTCCAAAATGCCTTCGTCTATAATTTGCTGACGTACTTTCCACGACCCGGGCACCAACCAAGCCACTACATCGGGATGTTTCTTTTTGCCTTTTACCACCGATGCAAAAGCCCTAAAGTCTTCTATTCGGCCATTGGTACAGCTGCCTAAAAATACGTAATCAATTTTGTGTCCTTGTAACGATTGCCCAGGCGTAAAGCCCATGTAATCCAAGGCTTTTTGGAACGATGCCCTACCCGCCTCGTCTATACTGTCTAACGTAGGGATGGTACTGGTTATAGGCATGGCCATACCAGGATTGGTGCCGTATGTAATCATAGGCGATATGGCTTCGCCTTGAAAGGTAATCTCTTTATCAAAAACTGCCCCTTCGTCGCTTTTTAGGGTTTTCCAATACGCTACTGCCTTATCCCACTCATCGCCTTTGGGAGCATATTCGGCATCTTTTAGGTAGGCAAAAGTAGTTTCGTCGGGTGCAATCATACCGCCACGAGCCCCCATTTCTATAGACAAGTTACAAAGGGTTAAACGCCCCTCCATGCTCATTTCTCTTACCACCTGCCCTGCGTATTCCACAAAATAGCCCGTAGCCCCTCCAGTACCCAACTGCGAAATCATATACAGCGCCACATCTTTTGGGGTAACCCCTTCTATTAGGGTGCCTTCAAAGTTTATACGCATGGTTTTGGGGCGCGATTGCAACACGCATTGCGATGCCAACACCATTTCTACCTCTGATGTTCCTATGCCAAATGCCAAGGCACCCAATGCACCGTGTGTAGAAGTATGCGAATCGCCACACACAATACTCATGCCAGGCAGCGAAAGGCCATTTTCGGGGCCTACCACATGAATTACCCCGTTTTTAGCGTGTCCCATAGGAAAATACTGAACCCCAAAATCGCGTGCATTTTTATCCAACGTATCTACCTGCTTTTTAGAAATAGGGTCTACAATGGGTTTGTCTTGATGTTGGGTTGGTATGTTATGGTCGGGTATGCAGGTAATTTGCTGTGGCCTAAATACCGACAAGCCACGCTTGCGCATTCCATCAAAGGCCTGTGGGCTGGTTACCTCGTGGCAATACATTCTATCAATGTACAATTGCGTAGGCCCATCTTCTACTTGGGTTACCACGTGAGCATCCCAAAGTTTATCAAATAAAGTTGCTACGCAACGGTTATTCGGCAATTCGGTTATTTGGTGAGTTGATAGTTCTTGTGTCATAAATTTGTTTACGGCGCTTACATAGGCCTCTACCGATGCCACTACAATGTCGGTATGGGCACCAAAACCGTAATACACCTTGCCATCGTGCAAAATTTGCATGTGCACCTTACCCATATCGTCACTACCTTTGTTAATGGCCTGAATGGTAAATTCTTGCAACACCATATCGCGCTGAATAATTTGCTTTAACGCATTGATACCCGCGTCAACAGGACCATTACCGCTAGCCGTAGCACTATAGGGCTTACCAAATACCACCAACTCGATGTTTGCCTCAGACGCAATTCCCTTGCCCGATGTTATGCGCAACGATTTTATCATAACGGGACGGTTTACGTCATGATCGTGCCCTACAAGCAACAGAATATCATCGTCGGTTATTTCTTTCTTTTTATCGGCTAATTTTAAAAAGAGTTTGTAAACCTCGTCTAGTTTTTCTTTAGCTAATGTAATGCCCAACGACTCGATACGATGCTTTAAAGCTGCCCTTCCACTGCGGGCGGTTAATACAATATTGGTGTCGTTTATGCCTACCTCTTTGGGGTCGATAATTTCGTAGGTTTGGATGTTTTTTAGCACGCCATCTTGGTGTATACCCGACGAATGCGAGAACGCATTGCGGCCCACAATGGCCTTGTTGGCCTGAATGGGCATGTTCATTAGGTTAGAAACCATGCGCGATGTAGCCATTATTTTGGTGCTATCTATGCCCGTTTCTATGCCCAAATGTTTATGGCATTTTAGAATCATGGCAATTTCTTCTAGCGATGTATTGCCTGCACGCTCGCCTACACCGTTTATGGTTACTTCTACCTGACGGGCACCGTTTAAAATACCTGCCATGGTATTGGCCGTTGCCATGCCCAAATCGTTGTGGCAATGGGTAGAAATAATGGCCTTATCTATGTTACTAACGTTGTTTACCAAATAGGCAATTTTTTCGCCGTATTGGTGAGGCAAACAATAGCCCGTGGTATCTGGAATATTCACTACCGATGCCCCTGCTTTAATAACGGCTTCTACCACACGAGCCAAATATTCGTTATCAGTACGGCCAGCATCTTCGCAGTAAAATTCCACTTCGTCCACAAAATTGCGGGCATATTTTACCGCCTCTACGGCACGGCGCAGAATATCTTCTTGATTGGAATTAAATTTGTATTTTATGTGATAATCAGATGTACCAATACCAGTATGAATACGCTTGTGTTTGGCATATTGTAGAGCCTCTACCGCTACATCAATATCGGTTTTAATGCCACGGGTAAGCGCACAAATAACCGGGGCAGAAACCGCTTTAGATATTTCTACCACCGAATTAAAATCGCCAGGGCTAGAAACCGGGAATCCTGCTTCTATTACATCTACTCCAAGGGCTTCTAAGGCCTTAGCCACCTGTATTTTCTCTACGGTGTTAAGCTGACAGCCGGGCACTTGCTCGCCATCGCGTAAGGTTGTATCGAATATATAGAGTTTGTTCATGGTTTTAGTTGTTTAGTCGTTTAGGCGTTTAGTCGAAATATTCCTAATTCCTCATTACTCATTCCTAATTCCTAATTATTCGGGCTTCGCCCTCATATTCCTCAATGGCATCGCGGTGGGCCAGTAAATAGTCTATGTCGTCGTAACCGTTTAAAAAGCACGTTTTTTTGTAAGCATTGATATTAAAATTTTCGGATCGCCCCGTAGCATTGTTGGTAATGGTTTGATGTGGCAAATCGATCGATATCGTGGCAGCAGCATCATGCTGAATGCTATTAAACAGTTCTGCCAAAAAAGCATCCGACACCACCACAGGCAACACCCCATTGTTCATGGCATTGTTTTTAAAAATATCGGCAAAAAAACTAGACACCACTACCCTAAATCCATAATCGGCTATGGCCCAGGCTGCATGCTCACGACTAGAACCACTGCCAAAATTTTTGCCTGCTACCAAAATACAGCCTTGGTAATTAGCCTTGTTTAGCACAAAATTGGGGTTTGGCGTGCCATCTTTTTGGTAACGCCAATCGTAAAATAAGTTGGCTCCAAAGCCTTCTTTGTTAGTGGCTTTTAAAAAGCGTGCAGGCACTATTTGGTCGGTATCGACATTTTCTAAAGGCAAAGGCACGCAAGTAGATGTTAGGTTAATTAAAGGTATCATATTGGATAAGAATAAAAAAGCCTTGCTACCCAAGGAGGCAAGCAAGGCTTTTATGTTTATTGTTCATTTTATTACACCAAACTTACCTCCGCGTGCTTTGCAAGCGAATAATAATGTTTAGCATAATAATGTTGAATACGTTCATGTGCTGTTTTGTTTATAGTTGCAAATGTATAGCATTTATTTTATTTCGCCAACAATTTAACAGAAAATTTACGAATGATGTAATAATTCAATAAAATTTACAACACTGTAAGACTAATTTTTCTTCCTAATCCTTCAAATATTCTAAACAATGTATTTAACTGAATATTTGATTGACCATTTTCTATTCTTGATATATAGGTTTTTTTAGTACCAATTTTATCTGCTAATTGTTGTTGCGTAAGACCTGCCAATTTTCTTTCTTCCCTTAATGTTTGAGCTAAGCAAAATGTTTCTGTTTCTTTATCAAATTTATCGCGTTGAGCAGTTCCTTTTTTGCCATATTCTACCTCTAACAACTCTTCTAGATTGTTGCAGTTAAGTATTGCTTTATTTTTGTTTTTCATCATTTTCATTTTTAGAATCAAAATATTCTTTCATTAATCTCTTTGCCTTTTCAATTTCATTGTACGGTGTTTTCTGCGTTTTCTTTTGAAATCCATTAAATAATACTATCAATGAACCTTCATCAAAACAACAAAATATTCTAAATATATTACTACTGAATTCTACCCTTATTTCATACAACCCTTTTACACTTTCTATACTTCGTAGAATGGTAATGGGAACAATATCTAAAGTTTCAATCCATACAAGTGTTTGCAGAATCTTTTTTCTTACTTTCTCCGTTTGGGCTAGATAAAATTCATTAAAATGGTGGTTGTAAAACCTTATTATTCTTTTGGACATATAGACTTCCTTTGCAAAGTTAACTAAAAAGTTTACATAAAAACAAAATACAAGCACAATTTTTGCTTGGTAAAAAAGAATAAATAAAATGTTAGGTAGAATTATAATTTTCCATAATGATTAAAAATTAAGATACATTGGTGCGGATGCGCCATTAATTATGACATTACAAATGTACAAAAAAAATAGCTGAATAATCAGCTATTTAAACAAAAAATCTCGATTTTGACAAAGGTAACACCTAAGCAAAACCGAGATTTATAAAGACGCTGCTATTTTTTTAATCCTGAACTAAACGAACAGAGTAACCGCTGTAGCAATGGTTGAAGCTACTGTCCGTTTCATCCGAATAGAAGTAAAGGAAGTACGCGTAGTCGCCGTACTCAGTGGCAAACCAATAGGCTCCGTACTGCTGCACGCCGCGGACATCGAAACCGCCGCGGCCACCCGAAGCAGGAAGAAATACAGCACCAGAAGCTTCCAACATAGACCATTCTGAAGAACTGAATGTTTGGTATTCTGCATAATATTCTGTTCCGTGATCATTGTGGAAGCCAGACTTGAATGTAACACCACTTGGGCAAGTCCAATCATTAGGCAAAAGGATAAGACCGTTTACTCCATTAACCTGTGCTACACCAATTAATTTATCATAATTAGGACGCTCATAGCAAAGATAATGCCACTCATCGTAAGTTAATGTACGCCACGTATTAGGAGCATAACTACCTATTTGATTCGAACCCCAATCAACGAAGGTTTGGTAATCGTTATAATCAGTACTTGCATTTGTAGGATTATTACCTGTACCCCAACCAAACAAATCTATCCAACCATTATAAGTAGCACTAATATTTGCATTATCGTTTCCTATATAATCCAATTGAGAAGGAGCAAAACGCCACTCATTATTGGCAGGGTGATACTGTAAATTACCAGGCGAGAATGTCACCGTTTTAGTAGCAGAAACCGAGAAAGGTTTGGCAACGAAAGAACCAGAACCTGGGTCTTCGGGTTGTTCTGGGGTATCAGGATTCACATTCGTTGGCAAAGTGGTAAACTCTTTTACATCGCCCAATAGAATTTGCAGCGTGTTTAGCATCACATAGGCGCGGTAATAATACTTGGTTTCGGCTGTTAGGTCAGTTACTTCTACTTTAAACTCGTTACCTACCAATACTAATCCATTTTTTGATGGCGCT
>JAFOFC010000022.1 GCA_017387515.1 Paludibacteraceae bacterium | reverse complement strand
ATACTGGCTTTAAATGGATTGCTGCTGTTATGCGCGAAAACGAAGGCAAAATGCAATACATTGGCGGTGGCGAAGAAAGTTATGGTTTCTTGGCAGAAGACTTTGTACGCGACAAAGACGCCGTTTCGGCTTGCGTGCTAATTGCAGAAGTGGCTGCATGGGCTAAAGACAATGGTAAATCGCTTTACGATTTGATTCAAGAAATTTATGTTAAGTTTGGTTTCTCTAAAGAAAAAGGTATTTCTGTAGTGAAAAAAGGCAAAAGCGGTGCTGAAGAAATCAAAGAAATGATGACTCGTTTCCGTAGCAATCCTCCAAAAGAATTGGCTGGTTCGCCTGTTACTATCATTAAAGATTATGGAACCTTGCGTCAAATTGATTTATTGGCGGGTCAAACCACCGAATTGGAGATGCCAGAAACTGCAAATGTATTGCAATACTTTACCCAAGATGGAACCAAAGTTTCGGTACGTCCTTCGGGAACAGAACCTAAAATTAAGTTCTATATTGAGGTGAAATTGCCTTTGGCTAGTGCCGATGAGTACGAAGCAGTAAATGCTGCTGCCGAAGAAAAAGTATTGGCAGTGAAGGCTTCGCTAGGTTTATAATTTACCTATTGATAATGCAAAAGAGGGTGAGTGAAAGCTCATCCTCTTTTTTTGTTTGCGATAGGAGTTTTGGGCGTGGTATAAAAAAAGTGGAACCGATTGGTTCCACTTTTTTATAGTTTGTAGGGTAAGATTAGTTTTTGTCGATAGATTTTTTGGTTACAAAAACGTGCAAGAAAGCTCCGATTAAAAGAACGATTGCACCAATGGCTAGTGTGGTGTTTGATTGAGCACCTATAAACGAAGGAATGATTAGTGCTAGCACACCCAAAAGAACGACAATGATACCTATGTTTTTCATACTATTTAGTGTTTAATTATTTTCTAACTGCAAAAGAACAATTTTTTTTTCTGATAACAAAATAAAATCCTTAAAAACCGCTTTTTAGTTCTTTTATTGTGCCATGTTTTCTAGTAATTCTTCTTCAATGTCTTGCTCTATGCGCAAGTTTTGAATGATGAAACTTTGTCTGTCTTGTGTGTTTTCGCCCATGTAAAAGCGTAGTAGGCTAGCTAGTGCATCTTCTTTGTGTAGGTGTACTTGGTCTAGTCGCATATCTTTGCCAATAAAGTGCTTAAACTCATCGGGCGATATTTCTCCTAACCCTTTGAATCGGGTGATTTCTGCTTTTGCTCCTAACTTATTGATGGCATCGATGCGTTCTTGGTCGGTGTAACAATAGAAGGTTTCTTTTTTGTCGCGTACCCTAAATAGTGGGGTTTGAAGGATGTAAACGTGTCCTGCTTTAACCAGTTCGGGGTAGAATTGTAAAAAGAAATTCATCAGTAGCAGGCGAATGTGCATGCCATCGTCGTCGGCATCGGTAGCTACAATTACTTTGTTGTAGCGCAAATCTTCTAGGCCGTTTTCAATGTTTAGAGCTGCTTGTAAAAGGTTAAATTCTTCGTTCTTGAAGGTTTCGCCTTTGTTCATGCCAAAGCAATTAAGGGGTTTACCGCGTAAACTGAATACGGCTTGGGTGTTAACATCGCGGCTTTTGGTAATAGAACCGCTAGCCGAATCGCCCTCGGTAATAAAGATGCAACTTTCTGATTGACGATCGCCACGGGTGTCGTTAAAGTGAATGCGGCAATCGCGTAGTTTGCGGTTGTGCATGTTTACTTTTTTAGCACGTTCGCGTTCTTGTTTGCTAACGCTGGCTACCGCTTTGCGTTCGCGCTCGGTGTCTTGAATTTTTTTGAGCAACACCTCGGTCATGTCGGGGTTTTTGTGCAAATAGTTGTCGAGTTCTTTTTTAAGGAAATCGCCTACGTATTTGTTGACACTAGTACCCGAAAGTGGGTAGGAGTTGCCGTCTTTGTCGTGGTCGGGGGCCATGTTGGTAGAACCTAACTTGATTTTGGTTTGGCTCTCGAAGGTGGGCTCTATAACGTTGATAGAGATGGTGGCTACTATGCCGCCACGAATATCTTGTAACTCAAAGTTTTTGCCAAAAAAGTCTTTGATGGTACGGGCTATGTGTTCTTTTAGGGCGGTTTGATGGGTACCTCCTTGGGTGGTGTGCTGACCGTTTACAAACGAATAGTATTCTTCGCCATATTGGTCGCTATGGGTAAAAGCAACTTCGATATCTTCGCCTTTTAGGTGGACAATGGGGTAAAGGATCTCGCCTGTGCATTTCTCGTTTAAAAGGTCGAACAAACCGTTTTTAGAAACAATTTTTTGCCCGTTGTAATTTAATACAAGTCCTTGGTTTAGGTAACTGTAATTACGCAACATGGTTTCGATGTAGTCGCCTCGGTAATTGTAGTTGCCAAATAAGTTAGGACTGGTATCGGGGGTAAATTGAATAAAGGTGCCGTTTTTTTCGGTAGTGGGTTCTAAATCGTATTCTTTTACCAATTTACCTTCTTTAAAATCGGCACGCTTAGCCATGCCATCGCGGTACGATATGGCAGTAAAATTAGACGAAAGGGCATTGACAGCCTTGGTACCTACCCCGTTTAATCCCACTGATTTTTGAAACGATTTGGTGTCGTATTTGGCACCTGTGTTCATGATGGATACGCAATCGACCAATTTGCCTTGTGGAATACCACGGCCGTAGTCGCGTACCGATACCGTGCGTTCTTTTATGCTGATGTCAATGACGTGTCCGCATTTCATCCTAAATTCGTCGATAGAGTTGTCTACTACTTCTTTTAAAAGTACATAGATGCCATCGTCGGCCGATGAACCATCGCCTAATTTGCCAATGTACATACCGGGGCGAAGGCGAACGTGCTCTAGACCTTCTAGGGTAATGACGTTGTCGTCTGTATACGAAGTGGTGTTGGTTGGAGTCTGTAAGGTTAGTTCGTCCATAGTGTTTGATTTGCTAGCGAAGATAATAAAAAAAAACAGCCTAACCAAATTGGTTAGACTGTTTTCGGTATAGGGTTGCTGAATATATTCAGCGATTTTTTGCGCTAAGATTATTTGTTTTTAGCTTCGTTTTTTGCTAACTCTTCTTTAAGAGCTGCTAAACCTTCTAGGTCGCCTAGTGTGGTTTTTTCGATAGCAGGAGCTTCTTCTTTTTTAGCGGCTTTTTTAGCTTTTTTAGGTTCAGCAACTACTTCGGCAGCTTTTTGTTCATCTTCGAATACGCGGCTGTGCGAAAGGATGATGCGTTTAGCTTCTTTGTTGAATTCGATAACTTTGAACGAAAGAGTTTCGCCTTGAGCAGCGTTGCTACCGTCTTCTTTTACCAAGTGTTTAGGAGTTGCGAAACCTTCAATGCCGTGTTCTAATGTTACAACAGCACCTTTGTCCATCAATTCAACGATTTTACCTTCGTGGATAGAATCAACGGTGAAGATGGTTTCGTAAATGTCCCATGGGTTTTCTTCTAGTTGTTTGTGGCCTAAGCTTAAGCGACGGTTTTCTTTGTCGATTTCCAATACTTGGATTT
>JAFOFC010000021.1 GCA_017387515.1 Paludibacteraceae bacterium | reverse complement strand
GAAATTTCGACCAAAGAAATATCTGAATCTACCAATCCTACAACCTTTGATGAACACAAAAGCGTAGCTAAACGCGGCGGGAAAGTAGCACGTAACGCACGCCTATTATTGGAAGAAGAAACAAACAAACCAGTGGTTTCATCTATGAACGCAAAACATTTCATAGAAAACACACCTACAGAATCAATTATGGATATTTCAGATAAGAATCCTGAATAAGCATTGAATAAGTCTTCATCATTATCAATAAATTTTATTCTAAAAACAGCACAAAACGCAATATTTGTGCTGTTTTTCTGTTAATTAGGTAGGATTATTGTTATTATTTGCAAAAAAATACCTACCTTTGTGAGATTTATGTGCCCAATTGTGCACAAAAGCCTATTTGATAAACCTTAAATTTTTTAAATACCATGACAAAAAGAGCCATTTCTTTACTCTTTCTATCAGTTTTATTCTTTTTTGCATCGACAGCATGGAGTGCAACTGTTAATTTGACATCAACCATCAAATTCGAGCCTAAAGAGGATGTAACAGAAACCTATTTTACCATAGACGAAACTGCTACATCGTCTCCATTTATTACAAGTATTACTACAAAATACGCATTTAGCGCAAGTAATGTTTCTGGTCAAAAAGGAGAATATCACATCAAAGATGGAGTGGCTGAGTTTGGTTATTATAGTCCTAATAATAGTAATTATACAGATGGTTTAGACCTAAACCTACTTACTTTCACGTTCGACAACCTTGTTATAGGCAAAACCTACACATTTACCCTAAAAGGTAAATTCTCTGGTAACGACATTCAGTTAAAAAGAGGTTTTAGCGGTTTTGCCAACGTGGACAATGCCGGACCTCAATGGCCACAATTTAACAACAGTATAACCACCAACACATGGACCTTTACAGCCAATTCGACACAAGGTAGCGCCACATTCAGCTACAACCCTAGTTACGCTAACAAAGGTTTACAAACATTTACCTTTACCGAGGCATCTTTAGCCGGTCCATGCGAAGAAATGGTTTCTTCTAGTTTGGGATACGAGGTGTGCGCTGGCGACATAACCACCCTATCGGCTATTGGCCAAAACGTTACGGCACCTGTTGTTTGGGAGAGCTCTGAAGACGGTATAACATGGACAACCATACCTAACGAAACTGCAATAGACATACAAGTTTTAGTAACAGACAGAATGTTCTACCGTGCAAAAAAAGGAACTAAAATTCTTTATACTCCTTTGGTTCCAGGATCAACTACTCAACACCAGGCCATTACGCCCGTTATATGCTGTGCAAAAGCAGGCGACTTAACCCCTATTTTTACTGAAAGCTTTGACCTTATTGATGACGATATTATTCAATTAATGGGTTCAAGTAGAGGTAAATTTAAAAATAACGATATTACTACATATAGTTACGCAAGTGGAACATTCCCCGCTCGTAGTTATGCCATTCTAAAAACGCCATCGCAAGGAGGTCACTGGACTAGTAGCCATATTGAGGGTGGCAATACACAACGTCCCGTATCACAAGGAGGCATGGGACAAAATCCTGCGAAAGATGGATTTTACCTGGTAGATTGCGGCGCGGAAACAGGAGTAATATTTACTTATACGGTAGAAGACAACGCTTTATGTTCCAACACCGTTTACGACTTTTCTGCTTTTATATGCAACGTAGACAATACAACTGGACATGCACCCGTTAATGCCACCCTATCGGTAGTAGGTAAAAAAGCAGGACAACCCGATTACGAATTCTTTAAGATTCCTACTGGCGATTTAGGTTCTGGCAGCGATTGGTGGCAATACGGACGTTCGTTTAACTCGGGCGACTATACTACATTTGTTGTTTCCATCCGAAATAATTACCAAGGAACCGTAGATCAAGATGGAAATGTTCTTGGTAACGACATTGGTGTAGACGATATTGTATTTAGCGCATGTCGCCCCGAAATTCAGATTTACTCTGACAATGCTTACAAACCCATTGTAACTGTATGTGGTCAAGGCAGCAATGTAAATGTGCTCTTAGAAGCATCAGCTGTTTACGATTTAACAGAATTTTTTGACACACCCTACTATTTCTTCCAAACATCAACATCAGAAACGGGTCCTTGGAGTCCTGTATCAGCAGCAGCTAGCACAGACCCTTCTATAACTATAGACGTAGACCCAACACAATATCAAAATGGCTTATATTATCGTGTATGGGTAGGTGCTACCAAAGAAGCTGTTGAAGCTTCTGCTACAAGCGGACAACCTGGCACAGGTTGCCGAGCACTAACAGCCGTATCTGATCCCATTAAGATTACCTACGAATGCGAATGTACCGCATCGCCTGCTCCAGAGGCTGAAAATTATAAAGAGTGCCCTAGTACCACCAAATTGGACTTAAATACCTTAATTACCAACCCTAGCAGCACGGGTACTTACTATTGGTATACTAGCGCAACAGGCGACACCCCTATGAGCGCCACAGATGCTCAAAACGTTGACGTTAGCACATATAACAGCGCAAGCCCAACTACCACCTATTACGTTACCTACGACCAAGACGGAACTAGCGACACCTACTGCGAAAGTGAAAGAACAGCGGTAACGGTAACACTAAAACCACAAAGTGCCGGTATTAACACCACAGGGCTTGTTCCCGATGATTATTGTAGAAATGACCTGGCTACCACTACCATGGCTGGATACATGACCAGCACCGCAGACCCACAAACCGTATGGACTTGGCACAAAGTGGACGCTGCTGGCAATGTACTTAGACCACTTAACGACCTTTCTGGCAACAATACCAATGTTGGTTCCTCTGAATTTAAATTTGTTGTAATGCAAGACGACACCTCACCATTTTACATTCGTGTAAGTTCGGAGAGTCCTAACTATTGTGCAAAAAGCGATGTCTTTCTACATGGCTATATTCACGAAAATACCAATTTCACCTTATCGGCTCCAGACGAAGTGTGTGCCGCCGCTCCCGAGGTAACCCTTACGCTTACCAACATGGAAGGCACAGGCGACTTGGTGATTAAAAAAGGTTCTACCGTCTTAAAAACAGAACCCAACTTTAGCGGTACCGAATATACCTTTACTGATAATACCGCACACGGCAACGTGGCATCGGTAACTTATACCATCACATTTGGCAATGCTACCATGTGTGGCAAAGAAGTTTTGCATACGGTGCTAATTGGCACTAACATGAATGTGCCATTAACATCGAATGCTACCAACAATACCGTTTGCGAAGGCACCAAAGTAACCATTACTTCTAGCCGTCCAGAAAATGCAAGCGAGTATTACACTTGGTACAAAACAGGAGCAGATGGAGTTCGTACTAAAGTTGCAGAAGGTAACGGCATGCGCGTATATTCAGACCTAGAAGCATTAACGGCTAAAACTATCTACGATGTAGAAGTAACCAATGGTGCATGCGAGGGTGATGGCACCATTACCATTAACGTTGACAAAAAACCAATTCCTACCCTAAGCGTTGACCCTGCCATCATCTGTTTAGAGGGCACAGCAACTGTAACCTATGCAGAAGCAGCTACATTGACAAGTCCTAGTTACGTATGGAAAGACAACGGCACTATTTTAACAGGCGAGGACGATGCTAGCCTTACCTATACTGGCGAAACAGAAGGCACACACACCATTACATTAGAAGTAACCAACGGTACTTGTTTTGCCGATGCTACTACCCAGGTAGACGTTCTTGGTGCTATCGACTTTAGCGTATCGGCTACTCCTAACATACTTTGCCAAGGAGAAGGCACCACATTGGCCTTTGACATCAATACTACCCAATATCCAGATGCTACCTATTCTTGGACACTTAATGGCACCGCTATTCCACAAGAAGACCCCAAAGCAACTAGCCTAGCCATTACGGCGGATGCTGCAGGCGAGTTTACCTATATTGGAACCGTTAAAGACGTTTGCCAAGCGTCTAAAGAGGTTACCATTACGGTAGAAAAAGGCATTGTAGCTTCTATCCAAGATTATGAAATTTGCGAAGGCAATGATGTTAAATTGGAATTGGATGCCGATGGTGATTACACCTATAAATGGTCACCAAACAACGGTCTAAGCGATAACACCATTCAACAACCTACGGCATCGCCCAAACAAGACATAACCTACACGGTAGAAATTGAAACCTTACTAAAAACATGTTCGGCTACTAAAGAAACCAAAGTAACGGTTCATCCAAAACCCGTTATTGTATCGATAGAAGAAACAGATGTACGCCAAATTACAGCCGTTGCAGACGACCAAACCCAATGGCCAACATTCCGCGTAGACGACATTGACAATACCTACGAAAACTCGCCAGTAGTAATTTCGGGTATTCCAATTGGTTACCACCGTTTGTACATTACCAACGAATGGGGATGCGAAAACAGCGACACATTTGAGATTAGTCCTATTCCTGTTATTCCTAAAAAATTCTTCTCGCCTAATGGCGAAGGAGACCCAGAAACAGAACGTTGGACCGTTGAAGGATTGGATGCTTACACCTCTTGGATTGTAGAAATTTTTGACCGTTATGGCCGTCGTTTGTACGAATACCGCACGGGTTCGTTCAGCGAAACCGCCAACGACCCAACTACATGGCTAGGATGGGATGGCAATTACAATGGGCACCAAATGCCTAGCGACGACTATTGGTACCTAATTACCGTAGAAGAAATTAGAAAACAATACACCGGTCACTTTACCTTGAAACGTTAAAAAACAAGGAACAGATTGGATAAATTTGCAAATAACCTAAATAAAATACTATCTTTACAACATGAAAAAGTACGTATGCATCGTTTTATTAGCCCTATTGGCAGTAGGTAAGGCTACTGCGCAAGAAGAGTTTATATACAATCAGTATCATTTTAACTACTATTTAGTGAACCCTGCTTTGGCGGGCGCAGAACCTTGTTCGCACTTAATGGTGAGCAATAAAATGCAATGGACCGGTATGGAAGATTTTCCTATGACCCAATTGCTATCGTTTAAAACACGCGTTTGGAAAAACGTAGGTATTGGTGCATACATCTACCACGACCGCAATGGTTACACCAACAAGGCGGGTGGACAAGCAACCTTTGCTTACCACATTCCACTTACCAGCGGCAGAAGATACTCTAAAAAGGTGTCATACGACCGTCAACTATCGTTTGGTGTATCGTTTAAATTTGCTTATTTCTACATCAGCAACGATTTGTTTATAGACGACCCTAATGCATCGCAAGACATTGCCTTTAACAACACAGACGGTTTCTTGCCCAATGCTAACTTTGGTGTTTACTATAAATCGTATGGTGGTTTTGTAGGTTTATCGTTAACCAACATCATTCCATTGGCTGCCGATATTTATGGTGACAAAGAAATGCCAGCTCCGTTTACCGGTTTCTTGTTTGGTGGTTACACCTTTGACCTAGGTGCACGTAAAGACAAATACATCGAGCCTATGGCTATGTTAAAAATGAATAAGTACCTAGAGTTAAACATGGACTTAAACCTTAAATTTGGACACGATGTAGACAAAGATTGGGGGTATTGGGTACAAGCATCGTACCGTCATAGCTGGAACCCAAACAACATTCAAGCTATGGTATTGATGCCTATGTGTGGTTTCCGCATTGGTCAATTCCAATTGGGCTATGCCTTTAGCCTTGACCTAAACAACCTAGTTACCCAAAACTACGGTACACACGAAATTATGCTAGGTTATAGCTTCTGTTATCAAAAACATTTCTGTAGATAGTATTATAATGAGTTAAATAAAAGGGGATGACTAATTTACTTTTTAGTCATCCCCTTTATATTGAGAGGTTGAATAAAAGGATGTAGTTTTAGGCACGCGAAGCCTGAAAAAGCGGAGTTTACTTAGCGTAAATGAGGGATTATCCTTTACTATCCATCTCTATCTTATCGGGATAATCGATAGTGCAGTGCAAGCCACGACTTTCTTTGCGCTCCATGGCCATTTTAATCACCAAATAAGCGGTATTGATGATGTTGCGTAGCTCGCAAATATCTTTGGTTACTACCGATCGGTCAAAAAGATCTTCGGTTTCTTTGTAAAGAATTTCTAAGCGGTCAAAGGCACGTTTTAAGCGCAAGTTAGAACGCACAATGCCTACGTAATTGCTCATGATTTGACCCACCTCTTTCTTGCTTTGGGTAATAAGCACCATTTCTTCGTTCAGCGAGGTTCCTTCGTCGTTCCACAAAGGCACTTTATCGTTGTGCGTAATGCCTCCTATAATACTTAACGCATGCTTGGCAGCAGCATCGGCATACACAATGGCTTCAATAAGCGAATTAGATGCCAAACGATTTGCACCATGCAAGCCTGTACAAGAGCACTCGCCAGCAGCATATAAATGATTGATAGAAGTACGGGCATCCATATCTACCACAATGCCCCCACATAAATAGTGAGCTGCAGGCACAACAGGAATGTATTGCTTGGTTATATCAATGCCCAAACTCATACATTTATCGTAAATCATGGGGAAATGCTCTTTGGTTTGCTCTGCATCTTTGTGCGTAACATCCAGGTAAACAAAATCGCTACCTGCCAGTTTCATCTCGGTATCGATGCTACGGGCCACAATATCGCGGGGAGCAAGCGAACCTCGTGCATCGTATTTATGCATAAACTCAACACCCTTTTGCGTGCGCAATACAGCCCCGTAACCACGCATGGCTTCGGTTATTAGAAAAGAAGGATGTTCACCGGGGTTGTAGAGCGAGGTGGGGTGGAATTGCACAAATTCCATGTCTTTTACCCTACCCTTAGCACGATATACCATGGCAATGCCATCGCCTGTGGCAATGCTAGGGTTGGTGGTAGTTTGGTATATTTGCCCAATGCCACCGGTAGCCATCATGGTAACCTTAGAAAGGAAGGTATGCACCCTGCGGGTACGAGGATTCAGCACATACACCCCATAACATTCAATATTAGGAGTGGTGTGTTTAACCAATTGCCCTAAATGGTGTTGGGTAATGATTTCGATGGCAAAGTAGTTTTCGAACACATCGATGTTTGGGTGCTGTTGGATGCGTTTAACCAGCGAACGTTGAATTTCGGCACCGGTACTGTCTTTGTGGTGAAGAATACGGAACTCGGAGTGACCACCCTCTTTGTGCAGGTCAAAGTTGCCTTGTTCATCTTTGTCGAAGTCTACACCCCACCTTACCAGTTCGGTAATTTCGCGTGGGGCATCTTCTACTACTTTGCGTACCACGGCCTCGTTGCAAATGCCATCGCCTGCAATAAGGGTATCGGCCACGTGTTTGTCAAAATTATCGGTGGCAGCATTGGTTACGGAGGCAATACCGCCTTGTGCCAGGTTGGTATTGGCCTCGGTCAACTTGGTTTTACACAAAATAGCCACTTTACCTTTATCGGCCACTTTTAAGGCAAAACTCATACCCGCAATACCACTGCCTATCACTATAAAATCAAACTTGCGTACCATAATTGTTCGTTTTATAATCGCAAATTTATAAAATAATAAAGAAACACGGATACAAAATCCGTGTTTCTTTACTTTACGTATGTAAAAAGGGGTTATTGATCAAAATCGGGGCCCGCCACAATAAGCATGTGATCGCCTTCGCGTAGTTCAAAAGACCCATTGGGAACAATAAACCTGCCGTTGCGTTTTATAAACAAAACCAACAACCCTTTGGGCATTTGAAAGTCTTTTAAGGTAGACCCTTTTTCGGCCAACACATCGGCCGTAATGGTCATTTCGCTTAGTTCGCCAGCCTCATCGGGCAAATCAAGGTCAAATTGTTTTTCTTCTAATGGAGGCAAGGTAAGTTGCAACTTATTGGCTGCAAAAGCGATGGTACTACCCTGTATAATAAGCGATAACAAGGTAATAAAGAATACAATATTAAAAATCTGATCGGAACCAGGCACACCTTCTACCACGGGATACATGGCAAAAATAATGGGCACAGCACCGCGTAAACCCACCCACGAGGTAAACAATTTAGAAGCAACAGACATGCTTCTGAATGGCAACAAAGAGATAAACACGCTTAAGGGACGACCTATTATCATGACAAATACGCCAATGGCCACCGCTGGCAAAACAGACTGAATCATGGTGCTTGGATTAACCAATAAGCCCAACACCAAGAACATGCCTATCTGCACTATCCAAGTAAGGCTGTCTAAGAACGAAAGAATTTGCTTGCGGTAGGGAACTTTATTGTTGCCTATTAGAATACCGGTTAAGTACACGGCCAAATAACCATTACCGCCCAACATATCGGTAAACGAAAAGGTAAAAAACACCAAACTAATCAATAAAATAGAGTTGAGCGGAACGTTTTTTATCTGAACTTTATTGAGCAACCAAATGCCAGCATAACCCATGGCCACCCCTATAAGAATACCCACGGTAAATTGTTGTACCAATACTCCTAACGCATTGATGATAACGGCAGAGGTGCCCATATCGGCAGCAGCACTACTACCAAAACTTTGCACCAATTGAATAAGCACAATGGTAAGGATATACGCCATGGGGTCGTTACTACCACTTTCTAACTCTAGCAAGGGTTGTAGGTTGTTTTTAAGGCGAATATTTTTACTTCTAAGGATGTTAAATACCGAAGCCGAATCGGTAGAAGACATAATGGCCGCCAATAAAAAACAGCTGGCTAAAGGCAAGGCCAAAGGGAACGAATGCCACTCCGAAAGCAAAAAGATAAAACCACCAGTAAAGGCCGTAGTGAGCACTACCCCCAGCGTAGAGAGAGTTAATCCTGGGCCTAAAATGGGTTTGATATCGGCAAACTTGGTTTCCATGCCGCCTGCAAACAAAATAACACACAAGGCTATCATGCCCACAAACTGCGCCTGCCTTACGTTGTTAAACATAATACCTACCCCATCTACACCAAAAATCATGCCTGCTAATAAGAATAGCAACAAGGCGGGGATACCAAAACGTCCGCCAGCTTTGGTAATAAGGATGCTACTAAAAATTAGGATAGATCCTATAAGAAGGATGTTTCCAGAGGTTAGAAAAGTCATATTTTTTGTTTAGTCGTTTAGTCGTTGAGTCGTTGAGTCGTTTAGTCGTTTAGTTCGCTTAATCGCAATTTTAGGTGTAATGATTATTGTGGGGCAACATTTGGAGCAGCGAGAGCAGAAGCAATGTTACATTGATTTTGCCGAGTCGCGACAAATGTCGCACTGAATTTATTCAGTGCAAAGATACGAATATCGGAACGTTATTAAAACCTTGTTATGATTTTTTATAGATTAGAGAGGGTGGGTAGTTAGGTTTTTTAGCAGAAAAAAGTTACTTTTGTACATGCTATTCATCGTTTTGAAATATAGCTACAAGTTTTACTTTTAAAAAAGGAGGACACCATGTTAAGTAAGAAAATGGAAGCGGCTTTAAATGCCCAAATCAACGCCGAATTGTGGTCGGCTTATCTATATTTATCGATGTCGATGCATTTTGAGAATGCTAGTTATAACGGTACTGCCAACTGGTTTAGGGTGCAATTTAAAGAAGAGCAAGCGCATGCTACTATCTTGATGAACTACGTAAATGCACACGACGGCAAGGTAACCCTTATGCCCATTGCCGAAGTGCCTACCCAATGGGAATCGATTGCCGATGCCTTTAAACATACGTTAGAACACGAAAAGAAAGTAACATCGCTTATTAACGATTTGTACACATTGGCCGTAGAAGAAAACGATTATGCATCGCAAAGCATGCTAAAATGGTTTATTGACGAACAAGTAGAAGAAGAAGAAACCGCCAGAAACTTTATTGACGATTTGAAAAAAATTGGCGACCATGGTTATGGTCTTTACATGTTCGACAAAGAACTAGCAGCACGCGTATACGTAACTCCAACCCCTTTGGCTGGCAAAGAATAACAATTTAAAACCTTGGTATGATTCAAATTCCCATTATTAATAAAAGCAACAACCAGTTGCCTGCCTATGCCACCGACCTTTCGGCAGGCATGGACTTGCGCGCCTTTTTAAGCGAGCCTGTAGAGTTAAAACCCCTAGAAAGAAAATTGATTCCTACAGGGTTGTACATTGAATTGCCTGCGGGTTACGAAGCACAGATTCGTCCTCGTAGTGGATTGGCCCTTAAAAAAGGAATTACTGTATTAAACACCCCTGGCACCATCGATGCCGATTACAGGGGCGAAATTGGGGTTATTCTAATTAATTTATCGAGCGAACCTTTTGTGATTGAAAATGGCGAACGCATCTGCCAAATGGTAATTGCTCAACATGCCACCGCCTCTTGGAGCCTTGTAGAGGCCCTTTCTGAAACAGAACGCGGCGAAGGTGGCTTTGGACATACGGGTAAAAAGTGAGAAAAAAGTTACTATACATTGCTTTATTGTTCTGCTGTTGTATGCCGTCTGCATGGGCGTGTAAACACACAGCAGAACGCTTGTTTTATACCACCGAGTTTGATAGCCTGTTTATGGAAGGCTTGTGCTATATGCATGCCGATAGTATAGCTCTTGCGCAAAACCGATTTGAAGCCTGCGCTAAGTTACAACCCAAAAGTGCAGCAGTAGCCTACCAACTATCTACCCTTTACGCCCAAAACAACGATACCATTAACAGTATCAAACAGCTAAAAAAAGCCGTTAAACTAAACCCCAACAACTATTATTACCAAACGGCATTGGCCGAAATTTACAGCAATCAGGGCAAGTATAAAGAGGCGGGCAACATTTATAAAGACCTAACCAAGTTATTCCCTGACAAGGATTTTCCTATTTACATGCTATGCAAATGCTATTTTATGATGGGTGACTATAAAAATAGCATACAAACATACAGTAAACTAGAAAAACGCATTGGGCTGACACCCGAAATTTCGCTAGAAAAAATCTACACCATAGCGCTAACAGGCGATACCGCAGGGGTAGAAGCCGAGTTTGCTAAGTTGTACCAAAAGTTTCCTTTAAACGAGGATTTGTATTTTAGAGAAGGGGCTATTTATCAAAGCATTTTGGGCGAGAATAAAAAAGCACTTGCTTGCTACGAAAAAGCCCTAGAAATTAATCCCGAGCATGCAGACGCCTTGCGTTATGCCTGCGATTTGTACGACAGAATGGGACAATCGGCACAAGCCGATGCTACCATGCTTAAAATCTTTGGGGCAAAAACCATTGATTGGAGCGAAAAGAAAAACATATTAAAAGCGGCCCTAAGTTTCTACAAACCACGTGCTAACTACGTAGAAATTATAAAAACCATTTTTCAAAAGCTAATTTTGGCCGATAATGGTAACGAAGAAATTTGGGCAAGCTACAACGAGTTTTTGGTAAACGTGCAAGATGTAGATGCAGCGATGCAAAGCATGAACACTTGTATCAGCATCCTACCATCGTGCGAAATATGCCATATACAACGCTATGATTTGGCAAAGGCTACACTTAGCGAAAGCCAAACAGAAGCGTTGTTAAACAAGAGCCTTGACGCCGTACCTAATAGCGCCTACTTACTATGCAACAAAGCTATTGCTAGGTTTTTACAAGACGATGACACATGGCAAACCTATGCAAATAAAAGCGTAGAAAACCTAAACGATTCTACGCCTGTGGTGGTTAGCCAATATATTTACAATTTGATAGGCAATATGTATGGCGAAACCAATCAGTTAGAAAAAGCAGCCTATTATACAGAAAAGGCGCATCGTTTAGTTCCTAACGAGGTATCGACCGCCAACAACTTGGCCTATTATTGGGCATTGCTAGGAAAAAACCTAGACAAAGCCGCCCAATTAAGTTACCAGGTAATTCAAAAAGAGCCCCTTAACAGTGCCTACTTGCATACGTATGGGTATATTTTAATGAAACAAGGCAAGCTTGAGTATGCTAAATTCTATATGCATCAGGCCATTGAGTACGATGGAGGGCAAACTTACGAATTGTATCACGATTATGCCAAAATATTGGAACAATTAGGCCTAGACCAAGAGGCCAAACAGTATTTTCAAGAGGCAGAAAAAATAAAACAAAACCATGAAAAACAAACACCTTAAAGCACTTGCATGGATAGCAAGCGCAGTATTATTGGTATTGGTAGGTTGCAAAACCACACAAAGTGCCACCACCCCCAAACAAGCAGCAGCAGAGACACCCAAGGTAGATACGCTTGCCATAGCTACATCGTATCACCAAAACATTAGTAGTTTATCGGCCCAATTTAGCATGCAATTGTTGGGCAATAAATTGTTTACCCTAAGTGGTCAATTGGAATCGGTAACCGACAAAGAACTAATGGTATCGGTAAAAGCCTTATTTGGCATTGAAGTATTGCGCATTTACTGCACACCTACCCAAGCGGTGTTGATAGATAGAATAGGCAGACGCATTTGCCAAATGCCTTTTTCGGAATTGGCTCCCGAGTTAGGCACCGATTTTTATGGCTTGCAAGGATTGCTTACCAACCGCCTATTTGATCCCGACCAAAACAACTATGCCAACTTTACATTAAATACCACCAGCGGTGATTGGATGCTTACCCACCAAGGCAAATACCAAACCGAGTTTTTGCTACAAGCGGGCAAGTTTTTGCAACGTACCATTATTCGTTCTGTAGCCAAAGGCGATTATTTAATGGCTACGTATGGCGCCGTAACCGATAATGGAGGCATTCAATTTCCTACTACGGCTAAATACGTTTACTATTCTAAAGAAAGAAGCAACAGCGTTGACGTAACTTTCCAACAAATTAAATTTAACCAAGTAACCCCATTAAACTTTAGCATTCCTACGGGTTATAAAACGGTTACCGTAGACGAACTAAAGAACCAACTATTGAGCCTATAGCAGATGAAACGATTATTTATTGCCCTGGCTTTGATTGGATGTTGCTTGTTTGTATTACAAGGACAATCGGTTTCTGAACTGAAAAAACGCAAAGAAAATGCGCTCAAGCAGTTAGAAATAACCAACAACCTAATTTCTGAAACATCCAAGAATAAGACTGCCACCATCAATCAGTTAAACGTACTGAATGCGCAAATAAAGGAACAACAAAAGCTAATTAACACCATCAATGCCGAGGTAAATGGCATTAATAGACAACTAAGCAAACTACGTGGCGAGGCAAACGGCTTGCAAAAACAGCTAGACGATTTAAAGGCAGAATACGCTAAACTAATGTACCACTCGTATTTTAAGAAAAACAAATACGAGAACTTGCTGTTTATTTTATCGGCCGACGATTTTGGCCAATCGTATAGGCGTTGGCGTTACATGAAACAATACGCCCAATACTGCGAAAAGAAAGGCGACGAGATTAAATCGACCAAAACAGCCCTGGATGCCAAACTTGCCGAGGTAGAAGAAAAGCGCGTAGAACGCTTGGCGGCACTAAAATCTAAAAAGGCCGAACAAAGCAAGCTAAACGAGCAAAAAAAGAAACAAAATACGCTGGTTACGCAGCTTAAAAAGAAAGAAAAAAACCTAAAGGCTGAATTAAAAAAACAGCAGCAATTGGCCAACAAGCTAAACAAACAAATTGAAGATAAGATTGCTGCCGAAACCAAAAAAGCAAGCAGCACTAGCACGGGCAAGGGAAAAGAAAAAACGTATGCTTTAACCAAAGAAGAAAAATTGGTATCGGGCAACTTTGAGAAAAACAAAGGGCGCTTGCCTTGGCCTGTAGAAAAAGGCATCGTGGTGGGTAGTTTTGGTGTGCAACCCCACCCTGTTCTAAAATATGTATCGGTAGATAACAAAGGCATTTACATACAAGGCCCTAAAGGCACCAAGGCTAGAGCCGTATTTGACGGAGAGGTAACCCAAGTGTTTTCAATTCCGGGTAGCAACAATGCTGTTATTATTAAACACGGGGCTTATCGTACCGTGTACGCCAACCTTACCAAAGTGTACGTTAAGGCTGGCGACAAGGTAAAACCCAAACAAAACATTGGTATAGTGTATACCGATGCCGAAGAAAACAACAAAACCGAACTGTATTTTCAGGTTTGGAAAGATAAACTGCTACAAAACCCCGAACTTTGGTTAAGTAAGTAGGCTTATTCCTTATTGGGCACTTCGACAGGCTCAGTGACCAAGAAGGAATTCCCCGAGCCGAATTGCAGTAAAAGGCATTAGTGCAACTTACGGGCCTTTAATAACTCTTTGTTAGAAACAGGGAACGACAAGTGCCTACCCCCGTTTTTTTCAAATAGTTCAAAGTAAAGGGTGCGCTGTTTAGGAATGGTAAAACGTTGCACAAACACTACCCTTTCTTGCACATGATTAGCCGGAAGGGTGGTAGCTACGCTATCGGAACAATAGGTATAAAAGGGAGCAATCTCGGTTTCTTGCAGAGCCGTATGTTTGCTCCCTTTTTTGTCGACAATGTAACCTTTAATAAAATCAATGTCGTAGTTGATGTTGTTCTTATTGTGTATTTGCAACCTAAATAACAACCAATTTTCGTGACTAAAAATGCCCACTACGGCAAAATGCATTTTATGGTCTACTACCCCCAAATGATTTACCGTGTATGGTTGTTGCAGGGCTTGCTCGCCCAACGATTGTAGCAAATTAATATCGACGGGGTTGGACAAAAACAGCGCCGACGAAGAAAGCGAATCGCCCAACTGTACCGAAAGCAAAGGCGTACTATCGTTGCAGGCCAATCGGTAGGTATAAATAGAACCTCGCTGGCCCAACAACACCATCGAACTTTCTGCCTTGTAGGGTTGTGCAGCTTTAATGCGCACCATGTTTTGTATGCCATCGGCATAGGCGGCAATAACCGAATCGGTACCTACCGACCAATCGGCAATAGGAAAAGGCGCTATAAAGTGAGTGGTTTTGGTTTGACCAATACCTACCACAGGCGATGGAATGGGCCCTTTATCGATTATGTACCCCAAAAAAGGCAAGGTAGGAGCATACAAAAGGGTGTATAAGTAATACTTGCCGTTAGAGGTTACTACCGACAAGGTACTGTTGGCACAATACGCTTGCTTGGCGCGCAAGGTTAGGGTACGCGAATCGGCCAACTGACGTACCTCAACTTGGGCACTGCCCACGTCTACGTACTTAATTTCTGAGGGAAACTGCAGGGCCAACTGTTGGGTATGGCTGATGTTAAACACGGGATTGGCCAATAGCCAGGTACAAAAGCAGAAAAAAGATAAGAAAAAGCCAAAACGTTTCATTTGGATGTTTGTTTGATGGTTACTAAATAATTGGACGATATATTAATTTTTTGCTCGCTGATGGTTTGTTGCGCCACCGACTGCACGGCACTTACCGCCGCATTGGCTGCCGAGGTGATAAATGACGCCCCTGGAATACGCACGTTAACATTACCCAATGCTTGCGAACCTGCCTTACGAGCTGCATCGTCTATTCGATTATCGGGTACATACAGGCCTTCGAAACCATCTTTATCGTAAATGGTTCCAACAAAGGGATACACTACCCCGCCATACTGCACATTTTCTATCCGAATGGTGGCCCTGCACGATGCAAAACCTAACTGCCCGTACAAAAACGTATTGGCCGGTATGGTGGTGCCGTTTATAACGATGTTGTCTAGCAAGCGCAACTTAACAATGGCCCCTCGCTCTACATTACGGTGCTCGCCATGCACCACGGCCCGTATATCGGTGGCGGCAGGCGCAGGGCTTTCTAATCCGTAAAACCCAGGGGTGCTAGTAGAAGCCACCGTTGCCGAGGGTTGTTGTTGGGGATTGCTGGCAGGTGTTGGTGCGGATTCTTCGGGCAACTCAATGCCGTATTTTTGGGCCAACTGCCTACGGGTAATCTCTATAAACTGTTGTTTTTCTTGCTCTGGCGTAAGTTGTGCGCTCGTTTTTTTTGGCACTTCCCGCTGCGATGAAGGTGCTTTAGTAGGTTCTACCTGCACAGCAACCTCATCATGCTTCTGCAAAGAATCGATGGGTGGGGTATCGAGCCACCTAAACGACGAGGCCTGTTGCATGCGATTGATGCGCTCGTTGCAGCTATTTTCTTCTGTTTGGCGCAGAACAGCCTCTAACCTATTGGCCGATAGTTCGTTGGCATCGGCTTCGGGCACACTAACATTTATTCCCTGCTGGGCTTGTTCTAGCGGTATGGTAGGCTTTTGAGCTGTACCTCCACCTAACAAAAAGAAACATACTATAACAAAGGCGGTTACCAACAAGGATACGGCATGTAAAAATTTTTGTTGCTTGTTCATCGTTGTACTATGCTTACATCGCTATTATCAATAATTTTCCAATTCTCAATTAAAAATCCGTGCGGATTTTGGTCGGTACGGGTAGCATGAAGCAACGAACACTCGGTTTCTAAATTACGGTAGGTAATGTTAGAACGCCTTACAATAGAGGTCATGCCATAGGTTTTAACCCGATACGGATATACGGCATC
Source organism: Paludibacteraceae bacterium (assembly GCA_017387515.1). Lineage (GTDB taxonomy): Bacteria > Bacteroidota > Bacteroidia > Bacteroidales > Paludibacteraceae > Enterocola. The sequence continues at coordinate 26,370 of JAFOFC010000021.1, read as the reverse complement.
GTTAATAACAATGCTATCTATTTTTATTTCGCACACAATGCTAGAGGCAATAATGCGCTCGTAAAAACCTTCTTCTTTTAGCTGCATATATACGTCGGATGCCGAGTTATCGGCCAAAAACAAGGCTTGCGAAACGTGGTTTTCTATGGCGTCTTTTTCTGGCGAAAGGGTAAAGAAATATTCGTGAAAACGCTTTACATGCGACTTGGCCTCGGCTTTTCTGTTTTCTGACACGTTGCGCGAAAGGGCCATTAACAACGATTCACCTTGGTCTAATACATAAATTTTTTGGCGTTGCGCCTCGGCAAATTGAAAAGAGGCATAGATGGCGTAAGCGCTAACCCCTATAGCCACCACCGTAATAAGAATAAGGTAGATACGTACCAAAGCAAATGCATTTTGTATGTGTTTTAATGACTGAAACATAGCACCATTTATTTGGCATTGGCTTTGCTCTCGCTGCGAATAATCCACGTAGAAAAAGTAGGGATACAAGCGTACAAAGCAATGGCAATGCAGTTAAACAAAAGAGTAATAAGTTGGATAGAAAAACCTACGTTTTGCGCCGTTTCGTAGTGGGCAAAGGTATAATTAGCGCTGGGCAATGCCGTAATCAATTTGGTAAAATAGGGGTACACACAACCCGAAAACAAAACCGCCACCACAAAACTAACCAGCAAACTAAGGGGCACATACATGGCAATGCGTAGGTAGTGCACCATCCAGTTTCTAATGTTGTTTTCAAAACCTGGTAACAACGACAACGCAAAGGCAAATGGCCCTATTAACGACAGCACAATGGTGGCCAATACCACAAATATCCTAAAAAAATACACCATGCCTGTTAATACCAACGAGCTAAACGAAACCAACAGATGTACGCTGGTTTTAAACAGTTGCAGGTAATTGCCACCCTGCTCTGCTTCTGTAGTTACCTGATCAACATCTAGCTCTTCTTGCTCTACCTGCGTACGTTGGTAAGCTGCCATGGCATTACGCATGGTGTTGCTAGCTTGCTGGTACTCTTGCTGCGCCTGTTGATAGTTGGTTTGAACAGCACTGTTTAGCGATTTAGTAGCCAACTCTATGGGGTAAATACTAAGCCCCAATAAGGCAACAAACCCCGAAAAAAAGAGCACCACCAAACCAACGGCAAAAGGACGCAACAAGCCATAAAAATCAATTTTTTGCCCTCTTGCCCATTGCCCCCACAACCCTACCCCTATGTAAATAAAGGCAAACAAACCACACAACAGTTGCGCTGGCACAGCCAAGGCTGCAACATACTCTTGAGCCAGCTCTTTAACTTGCATTAATTGCTGCGAAAGCGATGCCGCTAGGGCAGCCATAGACGAATTTAACATCAACATAAGGCTTATTTTTTAGTGGATTTAGATGATGATTGGGTAGACTTTTTGGTGCTTTTTTTGTTTTTATCGGCCACCCTATCTACTACCGATGACGGGTCGGCCATAGGCACATCCCAGGCTTTTTCCATGCCAAAAAAGATGGCCTCGGTGGTCATGGCTTGCATGTAATCGTCCATCAAGGCCAACGAATTTTTATCCTTAAAACGTTTTTGCACGCTGGTGAGTAACCCACGCAAGGTTTTTAGCTCTTTTTGGATGTCTTTTAGCAGCTGAATGCGCTCGTAGTCGGTCATTTCGCCCTTGTCTTTACGGCTACTAAGCATTTCTTTTGCCTCGGCCACCATATCGGCAACATGGTCACCCAACTCGGCCGAAAAACAAACGGCATTGGCTATTTCTTCGTCGGTAAGGTGGGTTAACTGGCTAAAGTCGGTGTGCAATTTATTTACCTGATTAGACAATTCCACCCCCTCTTTGATGATATCGAGCGATATTTTTGCACCTTGTACGTAATGGCTTACCCGCTGCAATTTTTCTAACGCTTCTTTGGTGTTTTTTAGCATCTGGCCCGTATTGGCCGTTTGCGATATCAGTTCTTTACGGTCGGTCATGATTTCGTACAACTCTTCGGCAAACAAACTAAGGCGTTGCGCAAAAGAGGTAGGGTCGCTCACCACAAACTGCGCATAAGCGGTAAGCAGTTGGGTGGTAAAAAGAATAAGAAGTAAGATTTTTTTCATGGGATGTAATAGTTAAGATGTAACCAGATGATGAATGGCGTTTTGCAACGATCCATAGTCTTGCTGCGCCTGCTGCAGGCGGATTTTTTCGCTTTTTTCGGTGGTATATACCCAATATTCGGCACGCGACACCTCTAAGGCATATACCATTGGGGCATTGCCATTGAACGTAATAAATACCTCTTTATAAGGGTTGCGTCCCTGCGTGCAAAGGTCTTGATTAAGCGATAAGGCCAATGCTTTTTCGTGTTCGTTTAACGATAAGGTTTGTTTAATTTCGTCAAATTTATGGGCATACTTACGTTGGTCTAATAAAATTTTGCAATCGGCATTGGACAAAATGGTGTTCTTAACAATGTCGTTTCCTACAATGTCTTCTACCTCTTGCGTTACCACAATGGCCTCGCCAAAATGCTTACGCACCGTTTTAAACAGGTATTTAATAAACTCGGCAGTACCGTTTTTAGAAATGGCTTTCCAGGCTTCTTCTATTAGAATCATTTTGCGCTGCCCTGCCACGGCGGGATGCCGCATTTTAGAAATAAACGTATCCATCAAAATAAGGGTTACCACCGGAAACAGGGTTTTGTGGTCTTTGATGTTGTCTATCTCAAACACTATAAATCGTTTGGTAAGGAGGTTGATGTTTTGGGTAGCATTGAGTAAATAATCGTACATGCCCCCGTTATAATAAGGGCGCAATACTTGCAGCAAATTATCGATGTCAAAATGCACATCGCGCACATCTTGCTGTTTTAATTGTTGCTTAAACGTGGTTTGCAAATAATCATAAAACGTATTGAACGATGGCATACAAGCACCCGCTGTTACTTGCAGCAAATACCCATTGATGGCATCGGCAATGTGGGTTTCTTCGGCCTTGGTAACGGTTTCGGTTTCGTTCTTCCACAAACAAAACACCAACGAGGCCAACTGTTCGCGCTTTTCGATGGAGTAATACCCATCGGCCACATAAAACGGATTAAACGCAATGGGATTTTTGTCGGTATAGGTGTAATAAATCCCATCCTCACCATGGGTAGTTTCAGCAATAAGGTCGCACAGGCCTTTGTAACTATCGCCCACATCTACCAATACCACATGGCTGCCCTGTTCGTAATATTGCCTTACCAAGTGATTGGTAAAGAAGGATTTGCCCGAACCAGACGGGCCTAAAATAAACTTATTTCGGTTGTTAATGTATCCTTTCTTTAAAGGCAAGTCCGACAAATCGACCGATAAGGGGATGCCCGTTATACGGTCGCATAAACGAATGCTACAGGGCTGTTGGGTATGGGTAGCAAAGGTTTCTCCATTGATAAAACACGCTCCTTGCTCCAAAAAAGTAAGAAACGTCATTTCGGCGGGGTATTGCGATGCAGCCCCAGGAATGCCTGCCCAAAACAACAGGGGCACAATGCCCTCTGCTTTAGAGGCAAAAGCATCAATTTGGGTTAACGCAGCCGATACTTGCGCCTGCTTTTTAAGCAATTGATAGTAATCGGTATCCCAAAGCATCACGTTAAATGCACAGCGCACGGCTTGCCTTCCCTGTGCCATGGCCTCGTTTAGAAAAGCTTCGTTAAAGGTTTTGTTAATGGCATTTTGGCGCGATATACCCGATAAAGAAGCCTGCTGCCGCCCACATTTTTCTATTTTTTGCAACAAATCTGCCGCATTGTCTAAAAAGAAATATTGGTTATAAATGTGCGAAAAGGGCAAATCGGCCCCCATAACAGAGGCATACGATAAGGGTAAATCTACTTGGTTGTAAGCAGGATGCATACGATAGGTGTGCACCTGCGAGGGCAATTGCTCTGCCTGATGCAACGAAAATGCACTAACGTACTTATCGCCTACCATAAAATCGGCATCCGACAGGTGTAAATCGGCCCACGCCGTGGGGGGCTGACTAAAATGCAACTGCATGTATTGGGCCAAGAGCCCCGTGTATGGGTTACTGCCCAGTACCTCCTTTTCGCCCAATCGTTGTACCTGGTAACCCGCCTCGGTTAGTACGGCTTTAAATTGCGCCACCTTATCTAAAAAATCGGCTATGCGATGAGGCTGCAACATATCTTTAGGCACAATGCGGTTTTGACAAAGCATGTTGCCCACACTTTGGGTTTGCATGTTTTGTTTAGACGATAACGTAACGTACACATAACACGTATGCTCCAAGTACTGCCGCCCCCTAAAATGATCATCGGACGCTTGTTGTAAAATAGAAACCGATGCCTGTTGTACATGGGTAGGTTCAAAACGGGTTTGCTGGTACACATCTTGCTTGTGTACAATGGTGTAATGGGGCAACAAGCGCAAGGCACGTACCCAAGCCGCGTGTTCGTTTTCAAATTGTTCTACACCACGTTCAAAAACGGTGGGAAGCGTAAGGGTAAACAGCACCGTGATATCGGCACTTTGACTTACCAAGCAATTGTTTTCCCAGGCCAACAAGGGAAAACAATCTTGTAACTTTTTACCAAATGGATTTTTCATGACGCAACAACTGAGTAACGGAGCAAGAAATGCCTATGCGCATGGGAATGTTTCTGACTGCACGGCGCTGCATTAAGCCATACTCGCCATACTTTTTGTTGAGGTAAAAACTAGCCCACCACACTGCCAATAACATGCTTACCCCCACCACAATGGCTATAGCGATGGGTACTACTAATAGCAGCAAAAACAGCAAAAGCAAGGCCAACACGGTACCTACCACGGCAAAAATAACGTAGCCAGCACGGAGTCCTTTTACCTCTATAGACTTTCCCACCCCTTTGTTAATGGGATACGAAGCCATTGTTACCCAATAAAGAATGCCCTAATAGCGGTAACAGCCACAATGGCAAAAACACAGGCGCCAAACCACGATGCGGCGGTTTTGGTGGTATCGCTACTGCCGGCCGACCACTTGCCATACACTTTAATGGCACCGATTAACCCAATAACGGCACACACCACGTAAAAGAGGTTGGTCATGGGTTCTACATACGACATAATTTCTGAATTGGCTTTTTCTAAGGCTGCTACGCCATTGCCTTGTGCCCATGCTGCAGAAGCTACGGCACTCATTGCCACCATTGTGGCACATTTTTGAAGTTTCGTTTTCATAAAATAGAAATTAAGATGAATGAATAATTGTTTAGTCGTTTAGTCGTTTAGTTGTTGAGGCGATTAAACAACTTGCGGCGGCTAAAACGGTAAGGACTGATGGAACTTTTGTTGTTTGCGCAACGACGAGGGGTTGGACGTGCGTTTAGCGTCCCACCAAAAGTACACCCAAACGCCTACATTAAACAGCAGACACAACAAGGCAGTTGCAAGCAAAAAATTGCCCCAACTAATTTCGGATAAACCAAACATAATGGTAACTGGATTTCATGGATTAATAATTAAGATGTTTATAAAGTCGCTTCGCGACGTTTAGTCGTTTAGTTGTTGATGCGTTTAGGCGACGAGCGCCAAATTGATGTTGCAAAGGTAAAGACATTTGGCAGAATGTTACAAGAGGGTAAGCATTCTTTTAACTTAATTTAATATGTCGATTATCGCTTGTTGCCCCACAGAGCGAAGCGAACAATCGACTAAACGACTAAACGTATCAACGAATAAACAAAAAAATTTGTTATTTCTTTTTTTTGCATTACTTTCGCCAAAAATTAGGAGTATGACCAAACAATTTACCTCTATGGCCATCTTTGCCGGGCTTTTAATAGGAATAGGCGGCATTGTTTACCTACGCGTTGGCGGCATTGCTGGCGCTGTGTTGTTTGCCTTTGGGCTTTTAAGCGTAGTTATGTGCGGTGCGCAATTGTACACAGGCAAGTCGGGTTTTTTACCCGTAAAAGAAATGTGGAAACTTATTCCCATGATTTTGCTCAATGCCGTAGGTTGTGCTTTTGCGGCATGGATTGCCTACTACGTAAGCAACGAAACCGTCTTTACCAATTTACAAGGCATATTAAATGCTCGCCTTGCTGCCTCGTGGCACGGTTTGCTCATGACATCGGTAGGCACAGGCATGATTATGACCTTGGCGGTATACGGTGCTAAACAAAAACATTACTGGCCCCTATTATTTGGTGTGCCTGTATTTATTTTGTGCGGATTGCCTCACTGCGTAGCCGATGCTTTTTACTATGCAGCCGCCCTATTTTACGGCAAATTTGAACCCATGCTACTATGGGCATGGCTTTGGGCTATTATAGGCAACTTTGTAGGATGCAACCTACCTCGATTATTTATGCGCGAAGAGTTTTAAGAGTCGCTACGCGACGGTGAATCGGTGAATCGGAGAATCGGTGAATCGAATAACCAAATAACCAGATAACCAAATAACCAACAACATATGAACAACGAATTTAGAAAGTATGCTACCAAGCATTTGGGCATGAATGGATTGGCATTGGACCAATACATGGACATTACCAGCAGCTACATTTCGCCCACCATTATTGAAGAACGCCAACTAAACGTGGCGCAAATGGACGTATTTTCGCGCTTAATGATGGACCGTATCATTTTTTTGGGTACCCAAGTAGATGACTACACCGCCAACGTTATTCAAGCGCAATTGCTATACCTAGACAGCGCCGACCCAGGTAAAGACATTTCTATTTACCTAAACAGCCCTGGCGGCAGCGTGTATGCAGGCTTGGGTATTTACGATACCATGCAATTTATTAGCAGCGATGTGGCTACTATTTGTACCGGTATGGCAGCATCGATGGCGGCCGTATTGCTTACCGCTGGTGCCAAAGGCAAACGCTCTGCACTTAAGCACTCGCGCATTATGATTCACCAACCCATGGGTGGAGCGCAAGGCCAAGCATCGGACATCGAAATTACAGCACGCGAAATTCAGAAACTTAAAAAAGAATTGTACACCATCATAGCCGACCACTCGGGCAACCCATTTGAACGCATCGAGAAAGACTCCGACCGCGACTATTGGATGACCGCAGCAGAAGCCAAAGAATACGGCATGATTGACGAGGTATTGATTAAAGCAGGTAAATAATGGCAAAACAAAACGATCAAAGGTGTAGCTTTTGCGGACGTAGCGAACGCGAAGTAGCCATGCTTATGACGGGGCTAAACGGCAACATTTGCAACGAATGTGCCGAGAGTGCCCACGAAATGGTACGCGAAACCCTAAAGCAACGTGGCAAAAGTAACTTTGGTTTGAGCATGGCAGAATTGCCCAAACCCAAAGAAATTAAAGAATTCCTTGACCAATACGTCATTGGCCAAGACAGCGCCAAAAAAAGCCTTAGCGTGGTGGTGTACAACCACTACAAACGGTTGTTGCAAAAAGACATGGGCGACGAGGTAGAAATTGAAAAATCGAACGTGATTATGGTGGGTTCTACCGGTACGGGTAAAACCTTGCTAGCCCGCACCATTGCCAAAAAATTGCACGTTCCCTTTACCATTGTCGATGCCACCGTACTAACCGAAGCAGGTTACGTAGGCGAGGACATCGAAAGCATTCTTACCCGTTTGCTTCAAGTAGCCGATTATAACGTAGAAGCTGCCGAAAGAGGCATTGTATTTATCGACGAAATTGATAAAATTGCCCGCAAAGGCGACAACCCCTCTATTACGCGCGACGTTAGCGGCGAGGGCGTACAACAAGGTTTGCTAAAATTGCTAGAGGGATCTGTGGTAAATGTTCCACCCCAAGGCGGACGCAAACACCCCGAACAAAAACTAATTGCCGTAAACACCCAAAACATCTTGTTTATTTGTGGGGGTGCGTTTGATGGCATCGAGAAAAAAATTGCCAACCGATTAAATACCAAAACCGTGGGTTACTCGGCATCGAAAGAGGTGCAAAAAATAGACCGCGAAAATTTATTGCAGTACATCGCCCCACAAGACTTAAAGTCGTTTGGGTTGATTCCAGAAATTATTGGTCGTTTGCCTATCTTAACCTACCTAGATCCACTAGACAGAGCCGCCCTGCGCCGTATTTTGGTAGAGCCTAAAAACTCTATCATCAAACAATACATTAAATTGTTTGCGATGGATGGAGTTACCCTATCGTTTACCGAAGAGGCCTTGGATTACATAGTAGATAAAGCCGTAGAATACAAGTTAGGTGCCCGCGGATTGCGCTCGCTAACCGAATCGGTTATTATGGATTACATGTACACCATTCCGTCGGAAGAAACCGATAGTTTAGCGATAACCAAAGAAATTGTGGCTAGTAAATTGGATAAAAACAAGATGATGTAGCATTTTTTTTGCAAAAATGCTTGCATTCGCGTTTCTATTTACTATATTTGCTAAACTATGGCAAAAAACAAGGAACTTACAAGCGCCTTAAAGAAGCATTTTGGATTTGATTCTTTTAAGGGTAATCAGGAAGCAATTATAGAAAATTTGCTTGCTGGCAACGATACGTTTGTATTGATGCCAACAGGCGGTGGAAAATCGTTGTGCTACCAATTGCCATCGTTGCTGATGGATGGTGTAGCCATTGTTATTTCGCCTTTAATCGCCCTGATGAAGAACCAAGTGGATGCCATGCGCTCTTTTAGCGAAGACATTGGGGTAGCGCATTTTATCAACTCGTCGCTAACCAAAGCTGCCATAGAAGAGGTAAAAACCGACGTTTTAAGTGGTAAAACCAAACTGCTATACGTAGCTCCCGAATCGTTAACCAAAGAAGAAAACATTCAGTTTTTGCAAGGGGTTAAGATTTCGTTTTATGCGGTAGACGAGGCACACTGTATTTCGGAATGGGGACACGATTTCCGTCCTGAATACCGTAAAATACGCCCCATTATTAGCCAAATTGGCAATGCACCCGTTATTGCACTAACCGCCACTGCAACGCCTAAGGTTCAGCACGATATTCAAAAAAACTTGGGCATGAGCGATGCTCAGGTATTCAAATCGTCGTTTAACCGAGCCAACTTGTATTACGAAGTACGTAAAAAAACGCAAAATATAGACAAAGACATCATTAAATTTATCCGTTCGCAAGAAGGCAAATCGGGTATTATTTACTGTTTGAGTCGTAAAAAAGTAGAAGACCTTGCCGAAACCCTACGTGTAAACGGCATCAATGCCTTGGCTTACCATGCCGGCATGGATTCTAACGTGCGTAGCGAAAACCAAGACAATTTCTTGATGGAAAAGGTAGAGGTAATTGTAGCTACCATTGCGTTTGGCATGGGTATTGATAAACCCGATGTGCGTTACGTTATTCACTACGATATTCCCAAAAGTTTGGAAGGTTACTACCAAGAAACAGGTAGAGCGGGCAGAGACGGAGGCGAAGGACAGTGTATTGCATTTTACACGAACAAAGACATTCAGAAACTAGAAAAATTTATGCAAGGCAAACCCATTGCCGAGCAGGAAATAGGGAAACAATTACTCAACGAAACGGCCGCATACGCCGAATCGTCGGTATGTAGAAGAAAATTATTGCTTCACTACTTTGGTGAGGAATACACCCCCGAAAACTGTGGCAACTGCGACAACTGCCTGCATCCTAAAAAACAAATGGAAGCGAAAGAGATGTTGTGTACCGTCATCGAAACCATTATGGCGGTAAAAGAGAAGTTTAAAGCAGAACATATTGTTGATATTATTATCGGAAAAGAAACATCCGAGGTATTAGACTATAAACACGATGAATTAGATGTTTTTGCCACCGGAAAAGGCGAAGACCCCACCATTTGGCATACCGTTATAAGACAAGCCATGATTGGCGGATTCATCGATAAAGAAATAGAAAACTATGGTGTTTTAAAGATTACCAAAGCAGGTAAAGACTTTTTAAAGAAACCTACCACCTTTAAAATTACCAAAGACAACGATTTTGAAGAAGAGGAAGAAGAAGCACCTATGCGCAAGGTGGGTTCGTGCGCTGCCGACGAAACCTTGTTTGTGATGCTAAAAGATTTGCGCAAAAAAATTGCCAAACAAGAGGGCGAACCTCCTTACATTATCTTCCAAGACCCCTCGTTAGAGTCGATGGCAACCACCTACCCCATTACCATAGAAGAGTTGCAAAACATTCCGGGTGTAGGCGTAGGCAAAGCCAATAAACCATACGCCGAAGAGTTTATTAAGCTGATTAAAAAACACGTTCAAGAAAACGATATTGTACGTCCCGAAGATATGCGCGTGCGCACCGTGGCCAATAAATCAAAATTGAAAGTGTTTATTATTCAGGCCATTGACCGCAAAATTAGCCTAGACGATTTGGCTATTTCTAAGGGATTGGACTTTGTAGATTTATTAACCGAAATTGAAGCCATTATTTACTCGGGCACCAAAATCAACATCGATTACTTTATTAACGAAGTAATGGACCCCGATAAAGTGGACGAAATTATGGAATACTTTGCCGAATCGACCACCGACGATATTGACGAAGCCCTTAACGAACTGGGCGGCGACTTTACCGAAGAAGAAGTAAGGCTAATTCGCATCAAATTCATTTCTGAAAAAGCCAACTAAACCTGCTAACAGCATAAAATAATCGGTGACTTAGAATTTCTAGGTCACCGATTTTATTTATGCTTTCTGTTGCGATTCTACCCACTGGGTTAGCTCTACAAACTGCGCTACGCTAAGTTGTTCGGGGCGTTTGTCTAGCAAGGGCGTGCCTGCTTTGTCAAACTCGGCGCCTAACAGGGGTTTTATGGAATTACGAATGGTTTTGCGACGTTGGTTAAAGGTGGTTTTTACTACTTGCTTAAACAGCACCTCGTTGCAAGGAAGTGAGGTAACGCTGTTGCGCACCATTTTGATAACCGCCGATTGTACTTTGGGCGGTGGGTTGAACACCCCTGGTGGCACGGTAAACAAATACTCAATATCGTAGTACGCTTGCAACAATACGCTTAAAATGCCGTACGCCTTTTTGCCTGGTTTAGAGGCCAAACGCTCTGCTACCTCTTTTTGCAACATACCGCTAATAAACGGAATTTGCTCTTTGTGCTCTAACGCCTTAAAAAAGATTTGGCTGGATATGTTGTACGGATAGTTGCCAATAAGGGCAAAGGGCTCGTCACCAAAAATAGAAGGAACATCGTATTTTAAAAAGTCGTCGGCTATGATTTTGCCTGCCAACGCTTCAAAGTTCTGATTCAAATAGGCTACCGATTCGTTGTCAATTTCAATAACACGCAAATCGATGGGGTTGCGTTGCAATAAAAATTGGGTAAGCACTCCTGTTCCTGGACCAATTTCTAGCACCTTAAAGGGGCCATCGGCTGGCAAGGTATCGGCTATGCGCTTGGCAATACCCATATCGGTTAAAAAATGCTGACCTAACTGTTTTTTGGGCTTTACGTACATTGTCTAATAATTTTGTTGTATCTTCGCAAAGTTAATGATAAAAGTCGAAAATGCTCCGCATTTTAACCCACATACTCGATTTTTTTTACCCGTTGTTTAAACGCTACCTAAACAAAGAGGTGTACTACTACCTAGCCTGTGGCACCATCAATACCTGCTGCGATTGGGTGATGTACTTTATCATTTATAACTTTATTATTCAAAAACAATTTATCGATTTGGGATTTGTTACCATATCGCCCCACATATCGAGCCTAATTATAGTAACTCCCATTACATTTTTTGTGGGGTTCTGTTTTTCTAAATACATTACGTTTAGGCATTCAAAACTAGAAACCACCAGGCAGGCCTTTCGGTATGCTGCCATTTTGGGTTGCAATTGGTTGGTAACCTATTTTCTGATGAAAGTATTGGTAGAAATGGTGGGCGTTTATCCTACTCCATCTAAAATGATAACCACCGTTATTACCACCTTGCTAAGTTTTATCCTACAAAAATACTACTCGTTTAGAAGCCATGAATCGGTTAGCGACAAACAAAAGTTGGGTTGATCGCTACTTTACGATCATTAAAGTAGGCATTATGCTGTGTGCCTACGGCTACTTGGCTTATACGTTGGCTCACTTTGAATATTACCAGCAGTTTGCCCAAAGTTTTAGCCACATTAGCCTAGATAGATACTTGTTTTTAAGTGCTGCCCTTTTGTTTATTGCCCTAAATTGGGGGCTTGAGGGGCTAAAATGGCAGGCACTGTTAAGCCACTTGCACCCCAGTAGCCTTGGGTGGAGCATCAAAAGCATTTTAATTGGCATTACGGCTGGATTTTTTACCCCTAACCGCATAGGCGAACCCGTTGGGCGCTCTATTTTATTGCCCGATGGCAAGCGTAGCCAAGGCGTTGCCTTAATGTTGGTGGGCGTAATGGGGCAAATCTTTGCCTCGCTGGTGTATGGCGTGGTAGCATCCACTGGCTTTTTAAGCCTTCACCTTGGCACCTACGTATCTACTGTGGATATCTGTCAAATGGTTGGAGGTGTGCTACTAGGCCTACTAAGCCTTTGCTATTTTACCTTACCCAGTTGGGGCAAATGCGTAGTAACTGGGCAGTTTACTCCATTTTGGCAATTTGTATACGACATGCGCAGTGGCTTGTTGCGCTATTCGTGGTTTACCGACCTGCTTAAAAGCGCAATACCCTACCTAAAAGCGGCGCTAAGTATATCGTACCCCACCCTGCTACAAGTAACCCTTTACAGCCTGTTGCGCTACGGTGTTTACTGCCTGCAGTACTTTTTTATGCTGCGTTTTTTTGATGTGCCAATAGACACGCTTACCGCCCTACTGCTTATACCCATAAACTATTTAGCGGTTTCTATTACCCCATCCATTGCCTTTGCCGAAATGGGCATTAGAGGATCTATTGGCATCGCCCTAATAGGTACCTTTACCTCTAATACCGTAGGCGTTGCCCTAGCAGCCATTAGCGTGTGGCTTATTAACTACGTTATACCCATGATAACTGGATCGGTGTTGTTGTGGCGCGAAAATAAATAACCCCTCACACACCCTTTTCCCGATTATTTTGCTAATTTTGTAAGATGGGATTTTTATCCCCAACGTACTTACAAAATCAATACACTATGACCAATATAAAGAAATTAGAATCCGACCTATGGGAATCTGCCGACTTGCTTCGTCAAGGAAGTAAATTGACCAGTAGTCAATATTGTATGCCTGTGCTGGCGTTGCTATTTTTGCGCTATGCTTATAGCCGATACAAAATGGTAGAAGCAGAGATATTACAAAACCGCCCCTCACGCGGTGGTAGGGTGATGCCCGTAGAAGCTTCCGATTTTATGGCTAAAAGTGCCTTATACCTACCCCTTGAAGCGCAATACGAATACCTGATAAACCTACCAGAGAATATCGCTGCCGCCCAGCTCACTACAAAAGACGGCAAAGCCATTAACTCCTTAGGCGAGGCTGTAAACTACGCCATGCAATTGGTAGAAGAACAAAGCGAACAACTAACTGGTATTTTACCTAAAAACTATACCATGTTTGCCGATGATTTATTGGCCGAATTACTTCGTATCTTTAACAATAAGACCATTGACGAGGTAGGTGGAGATATAATTGGTCGTATTTATGAATATTTCTTATCAAAATTTGCAAAAGCAGTAGCCAGTGATGACGGTGTATTCTTTACACCAAAATCGCTAGTAAAGATGCTTGTAAATGTACTTGAACCAACATCTGGCATTATGCTTGACCCTGCTTGTGGGTCTGGTGGCATGTTTGTACAAACAGGCGATTTTGTAAATCATGCTGGCCTAAACGCCAACACCCAAATGACCTTTTACGGACAAGAAAAAGTAGAATACAACGCTCAGCTTTGCCTTATGAACATGGCTGTGCATGGACTAAACGGCAAGGTAATCTCGGGCGATGCAGCAAACTCTTTTTACCACGACGCACATAATTTAGCAGGCAAATGCGACTACGTAATGGCCAATCCTCCGTTCAACGTAGATAAAGTAAAATCTGAATCGGCATGGGCAGCTGGTCGTTTGCCTTTTGGTTTGCCGGGTGTAAATGCCAAAACCAAAGAGATTGGTAATGCTAACTATTTATGGATTAGTTATTTCCATGCATACCTCAATGACACGGGGCGCGCAGGTTTTGTTATGGCAAGTTCTGCTACCGACAGTGCCAATAAAGACCGCGAGATTCGGGAACAACTGGTACGTACTGGAGATGTAGATGTAATGGTAAGCGTAGGCAACAACTTTTTCTACACCCTTTCACTTCCTTGTTCACTTTGGTTTTTTGACAAAGCAAAACGAGCAGAAAACAGAGACAAAGTACTTTTTATAGACGCACGCAATTACTACACCGTAGTAGATCGCACCCTCAACGAATGGACCGAATGGCAATTACGCAACTTGCAAGCCATAGTACACCTTTATAGAGGCGAAACAGAAAAATACCAAGCATTACTTGCCGACTATAGAAAAGAACTTGGCGATACTACTGTAGCATCTGCCCAAGCGGCTCTTGAAAAGCACAAAACAGAAGCCAAGGAGGCTATTGCCAATGCTTCACGTAAAGACAAAAAACGCATAGAAGCAGAACAAAAAGCCATTCAGGATGCATTGGAAGATACACTAGAAACCGCTCGTCAATACCAATGGTTAACCGAAAAGTTTGGCGAAGGGCAATACCAAGATATACTGGGTTTATGCAAAATAGCCACCATCCAAGAGATAGAAGAAAAGAACTATTCGCTTACTCCCGGAGCATACGTAGGTGTGGCAGAAGCAGAAGACGATGGAGTGGACTTCAACGCACGTATGAACGAGATTCACACAGAGTTAAAACGCTTAAACGACGAAGCCAATGTGTTGATGGAAGATATTTTGAAAAGTTGGGAGGAATTAAATCATGAGTAAACTATTGCTTGCAAACAAAGAATATGCAGAGTGGCTAAAGTCACTCAGCCAACGTTTTCGTCAGAGCCAGATTAAAGCGGCTGTGAAGGTAAATAGCGAAATATTGCGATTCTATTGGTCATTGGGGAAAGATATTGTAGAGCGTAATTTTGAGAATACATACGGCTCCGAGTTCTTTAAAAACCTTAGTATAGACTTAAAGGAAGAGTTCCCTGAGACCAAGGGATTTTCTCCTACTAATCTTGGATATATCAAGAGGTTTTATCTACTTTACGCTAATGCTGTTGAGAATAACCCCCAAGTTGAGGGCAATTTGCTACAAATCAATGCTTCTTTAAATAACCCCCAAGTTGGGGGCAATTCTGAGCCTTTAATCTTTTCGGTTCCATGGGGTCATCACAAGTTGCTTATTGATAAGTTTTTGAAAGCACCAGAAAAGGCTATGTTCTATGTTCAAAAGACCATTGAAAATAACTGGAGCCGTAATGTACTTGACTGGCAGATAGACAGCAATCTATACGAACGACAAGGTAAAGCTGTTAGCAATTTCAAACAGACACTGCCTGCACCTCAAAGCGACTTGGCACAACAGATAACAAAAGACCCTTACATCATAGACATCATGGGTATACACCAAGAAATGCAAGAGCGAGAATTAGAAGCACATCTGGACACTCACATTTCTCAATACCTATTGGAACTGGGCAAGGGTTTTACCTACTATGGGCACCAAGTACACCTTCGCGTAGGAGATGAGGATTTCTATATTGACCAATTGTTCTATCATGTGCGTCTGCATTGTTATGTTGTAATAGAACTGAAAGCAACAGCTTTCAAACCAGAGCATATTGGACAACTGAACTTCTATGTAACAGCTGTCAACAATTTGATGTGCACACCTCAAGACAATCCTACCATCGGACTACTTATTTGTAAAGACAAAAACGACGTTGTAGCGGAATATACACTACAAGGAGTAGATTCACCTATTGGAGTCTCTTCTGTTGAAATCTTCGACAAACTAACAGAAGACTTTAAGAGTGCTCTGCCATCTATAGAGGACATTGAAAATGAACTTAGAGACCCAAAACAAAACAAGGAGGAAGAGGTATGAGTGAATGGAAGAAGGTGAGGTTGGGGGATTGTTGTGTTAAAATAGGAAGTGGGTCTACCCCTAAAGGAGGTTCGACTGTATATATTGATTCTGGCACCTCATTTATTCGTAGTCAAAACGTATATAATCTTTCATTTGATTATAATGGGCTTACACATATAACAGAAGAAGCAGCACAAAAACTCAAAGGAGTGACTATCTACAAAAATGATATTCTATTAAATATAACAGGAGATTCTGTCGCAAGAACATGCATTGTTCCAGATTGTGTCTTACCTGCGAGGGTCAATCAACATGTTGCAATAATAAGAGTCAATGAAAAAATAATAAACTCTCATTATTTAAATTATTTTCTTACAACTCCCAAAATGCAAGCATATATGTTAAGTTTAGCAGTAGGGAAGGGAGCCTCAAGAAATGCAATGACTAAAGTAATGATTGAAAATTTTGAGGTTCCTTGCCCGCCAATAGAAACTCAACACCGCATTGCAAGCATACTGTCACGTTATGATGATTTGATTGAGAACTATCAACGGCAAATAAAACTGTTGGAGGAGGCGGCACAGCGACTATACAAGGAATGGTTTGTAGATTTCCGCTTTCCCGGTCACGAAACCACAAAATTTGTTGATGGCATACCCGAAGGTTGGAACATTACATCAGTTGACAATATAATTGAAAAGTTAGAATCAGGGTCACGACCAAAAGGAGGTATTGATACTTCTATTAAAGAAGGAATTGCTAGTGTTGGAGCTGAGAATGTTATTGGACCTGGACTATACAATTTCTCTTCTGAAAAACTTGTATCTTATGATTTTTACAAAAACGCAAAGAAAGGTAAAATTGAAAATAAAGATATTCTTATTTACAAAGATGGAGCATACATAGGCCGAACATCCTTATTTCAAGATAATTTCCCTCATAAAGAGGCTATGGTAAATGAGCATGTATTCCTTTTACATACAAAAGAAGAAATTTGTCAATACTTTTTATTCTTTACATTATATCAGAAAGTTTATTTTGAGAAAATGCAAAAGTTAAATAAGAATGCTGCTCAACCTGGCCTTAATCAAAATGCAATTAAGTCGTTAAAACTACTGATGCCCAATAAGAAATACATTGTTAAGTTTGATGAAGTAATCAGTCCAATGATGAAAAAATTGTTTGCTTTGGCAAACCAAGTCCGCTCACTTACCGAGGCTCGCGACCGCTTGCTACCTAAGTTGATGAACGGAGAAGTAGAAGTATAAAAAGACACCCTAAAACTAAATAATTATGTCTAAAGACTACAGCGAAGACCAACTGGTGCAAAAAAGTGCTGCTCATTTACTTGAAAATGAGTTGGGCTGGACTAGTGTAATGGCTTGGGACACTGAAATATTAGGAGAGAATGGCACTTTTGGTAGAAAATCGTACCAAGAGGTACTACTGCCACGTCCTTTTTGTAAGGCTTTGAAGAACCTGAACCCATGGCTTACAGACAAACAACTAACCGAGGCTGTAGAAAAAATGATAGAACACATGAGTACACAAACACTCATGCAAATTAACGAGCAAAAATACCAATACATAAAAGACGGCATACCTGTTACACGTGTAAAACCAAACGGCGAGACAGAAGAAATTAAAGCCAAGGTGATAGACTTTGCCTGCCCAGCTAAAAATGATTTTTTGTGTGTACGTGAAATGTGGATTTATGGGAGCCTATACCGCAGACGAGCCGATATTGTAGGTTTTGTAAACGGTATTCCACTGCTGTTTATGGAACTTAAAAACCACGATGTAGAGGTGGAAGATGCTTTTAACAACAACTACCGCGACTATTTAGATACCATACCACAGCTTTTTTACCACAATGCTTTCATTATGTTCAGCAATGGACTTTCGGCTCGTGTAGGAACCATCGATTCAAAATGGGAGTTTTTCCATGAATGGAAGCGACTAAACGAATCGGATGCAGGTAGTATTGAACTGCCTACCATGTTGCGTGGTATCTGCAAAAAAGAGAATTTCATAGATTTGCTAGAAAACTTCATTCTATTTGACCATTCCAACGGCACTACTGCTAAGATTATGGCGCGAAACCACCAATATTTAGGGGTGAACCAAGCTGTAGAAATGTACCGAAACCGTGAATTAAACCAAGGAAAATTGGGCGTTTTTTGGCATACACAAGGTAGTGGCAAAAGTTATTCTATGATATTCTTTGCTCAGAAGATACGTCGTAAGTTTACTGGTTCTCCTACCATTGTAGTGCTTACCGACCGTGAGGAACTCAACAAGCAGATAAGCGAGACATTTGAAAATTGTGGCATACTTGGAAAGGTAGAGGCGAAAGAATTTATTGCCCAAAGTGGCGAAGATTTGATAACCAAATTGAAAGGGAATCCATCGTTTATTTTCTCACTGATACAGAAGTTCAACAAACCTAATGCGAAACCTATTTATCCAGACCACGACATAGTGGTAATAAGCGACGAGGCACACCGCACCCAAAATGGATTTTTTGCCGAGAACTTGATGCACATGTTGCCTACAGCCAATCGAATTGGTTTTACCGGCACTCCACTATTGTCTAACGACAACATCACCGCCAGAACTTTTGGTGGTTATGTAAGTATATACGACTTTAAACGTGCCGTTGAGGATAAAGCTACGGTTCCTTTGTTTTATGAAAACCGAGGGGAGCGATTGCAAGATTTGAAGAATCCTAAGATAAATGAAGAAATTGCAACCGCCTTAGAGCAAGCAGGAGATATGGATGCTTCTCAACTTACAAAACTAGAAAGAGAATTTGCAAAAGAAGTACATTTATTGACTGCGAAAAAGCGTTTGCGCATTGTTGCGAAAGACTTTGTACGTCATTATAGCGACCTATGGACATCTGGCAAAGCCATGATGGTAAGTTACAACAAGGTAACTTGCGTACGCATGTATGAGTATGTACAAGAGTATTGGCAAAAGGAAATAGCTTTATTGGAAAAATCTATTGCCCAATCAACTTCTCAACAAGAGGTACAAGAGATGAACCGCAAACTCAAGTGGATGCAAGAAACAGAAATGGCAGTGGTGGTTTCTGGGGAGCAAAATGAAATACAAACATTCCAAAAATGGGGGTTGGATATACTACCACATCGCACTAAGATGGAAAAAAGAGAACTTGACAAAGAATTCAAGGATAAAAACAACAAGCTAAGGGTGGTATTTGTTTGTGCTATGTGGCTCACAGGTTTTGATGTGAAAACATTGTCTTGTTTGTATATTGACAAACCTATGAAAGCCCATACGCTGATGCAAACCATTGCCCGTGCCAATCGTGTAGCAGAAGGTAAATCCAACGGACTAATCATTGATTACATAGGATTAGTAAAAGCACTGCGCGAAGCTTTGGCTAATTACACAGCAAACCCAGAAGGTAATACCCAAGGAGAAGATCCCACCATTGACAAAAATGAATTGATAAAGCAAATAAACAACATTATTGCAGGGGCAACTGCCTTTTTATGGGAGCATCACATTGGTTTGAACAAAATTATTGAGGCCCAAGAATTTGCAAAATTAGCTTATTTAAAAGATGCAGCCGATGCCATGTGTGCATCGCCCGAAATAAGAAAAACCTACTGCACTTTTGCCACTACCTTGCTAAACCTGTGGAGATACTTAAATAGAGAAGATATTACCACAGAACTTAAGCAACCCAAAGATGCCATAGAAGCCATTTATAAGGAGTTGCAAAAGAAACGCAAGCACGCCGATATTACCAACATAAGCGTAGCCATAAACCAGATAATAAACGAACACATAAACATAAACCATGTTGAGGAAGAAAGCAATACGCAATTTGACATAAGTGGCATAAACTTTGACATATTAAGACAAGAATTTGCCAAAAGGAAACATAAAAACTTACTGCTAAAAGATATTGAAGAGTTAATTCAAGAACGAATAGCAAGGATGGTTGCCGAAAATCCCTCACGTATAAACTTCTACGAAAAGTATCAAGAAATTATAAACGAATATAATTACGAGCAAAACAGGGCAACCATAGAGAAGACCTTTGAAGAGTTAATGCAACTTTCTAAAAACCTTAGCGAGGAAGAAAAGCGCTATATTAAAGAAGGATTTGAAAACGAAGAGCAACTATCTATGTTTGATGTTTTAATGAAAGAAAATCTTTCTAAAGAAGATATTAAGACGCTAAAAAAGGTTGCAAAAGATTTATTGGCAAGCATTAAAAATCTTATTTCTACTATGGATCACCCATTTGACAAACAAGAAACAAGATCTACTATTATGATTGCTATACGTGATTTACTATGGAACAATTTACCTAATAGTTACCCCGACGAAAGCATAAATTATTACAAAAACGTGGTTTATAATTACGTTAGCCAACGTTACAACACTTCCGCATAAAAACCAAAACATACTAAAAAAAACTAATGCAGTATTGGTTATACAAATGGATTTGTAACTTTGTGTGATATATTACCATTACCATGAATTCCATTCACATACTTTGGGCCGACGACGAAATTGAGCTACTTAAGCCTCACATCCTTTTTTTAGAAGGAAAAGGATACAGCGTTATGCCCGTCAATAACGGAAAAGAAGCCATAAAAGCCTGCCAAGAAAACAAGTTTGACCTTGTGTTTTTAGACGAAAACATGCCAGGCATTAGTGGTTTAGAAACCCTACTAGAAATAAAAAAACTACAACCTTCGCTACCGGTTATTATGATTACCAAAAGCGAAGAAGAGGATATTATGGAACAGGCCATTGGGCAAAAAATTGCCGATTACCTGATAAAACCCGTAAATCCCAACCAAATTATTATGACCATTAAAAAGGTATTGCAGGCCAGCGAAATTATATCGCAAAAAACCACCAGCAACTACCAAATGGAGTTTATGCGCATTAGTTCGCAAATAAACGATAGCACCAATGCCGATAGCTGGCGAAACATTTACAACCACTTGGTGTATTGGGAAATGGAGCTAGCTGCCACGGGTAGCACGCTAAACGAGATGCTACAAATGCAAAAATCAGAGGCTAATAATTTGTTTACGCGCTTTATTAAAAAGAACTACGAAAGTTGGTGGAAAAACCCCGACAGCCGACCCATTATGAGCCCCGATTTATTTAAAACCAAGGTTTTTCCCTTGTTGGACCAAGGTAAAAAGGTGTTTTTTGTGCTAATTGATAATTTGCGATTAGACCATTGGAAAGTGATGCAACAAGAACTAGCATCGCTGTTTCATTTTGACTGCGACGACACCTTTTACAGCATCTTGCCTACGGCTACGCAATATTCGC
The DNA here is from genome assembly GCA_017387515.1 of Paludibacteraceae bacterium. Classification (GTDB taxonomy): domain Bacteria; phylum Bacteroidota; class Bacteroidia; order Bacteroidales; family Paludibacteraceae; genus Enterocola. Next base: position 5,051 of record JAFOFC010000021.1, on the reverse strand, counting down.
GCAACGCTATTTTTTCGGGGCTAATGCCAGCGCAAATTAAAAAAATGTACCCCACCTTGTGGGTAGACGAAGAAGAGGACGAGGGCAAAAACCTAAACGAAGAGGCCCTTATTCAAACTCAACTAGACCGTTTTAGAAAGAAATATGCGTTCTCTTACCATAAAATTAACACCCACGGAGCGGGCGAAAAACTAAACGAAAACCTTAAACAGCTGCTAAATAATCCGCTCAACGTGGTGGTATTTAACTTTGTAGATATGCTATCGCACGCACGTACCGAGGTAAAACTGTTTAGGGATTTGGCCCCCGACGAGGCTGCCTATCGTGCCTTGGTACACTCGTGGTTTAAACACTCGTCTATTGCCGAATTTTTCCGCATTTTAGCAGGGCAAGACGTGCACATTGTATTGGCTACCGACCACGGCAGCATACGCGTTAAAAACCCCATTAAGGTGGTAGGCGATAAAAATACCAACGTTAACCTACGTTATAAGGTGGGCAAAAACCTGGCATACGACAAAAAACAAGTGTTGGCTATTACCCAACCAGAAACGTGCTTGTTGCCCACACCCAACCTCAGCTCTACCTATATTTTTGCCGAGAGCGACGACTTTATAGCTTACCCCAATAACTATAACTATTACGTTAGCTATTACAAAGACACGTTCCAACACGGGGGCATATCGCTAGAAGAAATGATTATCCCCATAGTAAGCATGCACCCTAAAAAATAAGCACCATGATACGTCCACCCTTTTTACACGCAGGCAGTAAAATTGCCTTAATTGCCCCATCGGGCGCTGTTGATGCCATTTGGATAGATGGTGCCATCCAAACACTAGAAAAATGGGGATTGGAAGTTATCATTGGGCAACACGCTAGGGGAAAGTACCACCGTTTTGCAGGTACCGATGCCGAACGATTGGCCGATTTGCAATGGGCCATTGACCAACCCGACATAGCCGCTATTTTGTGCTTAAGGGGTGGTTACGGACTAACGCGCCTTATTGATAAGGTAAACTTGGCACCGCTGGTAAGAAACCCCAAATGGTTGCTAGGTTTTAGCGATATTACGGTGTTGCATGGTGCGTTATCGGCCATTGGCATAGAATCGATACACAGCATTATGGCCAAACAAATTAGCATGGAACAGGATCCTAGCCAGCAACTGCGAAGGGTGCTTTTTGGCGAAATGCCTCGGTACGAAGTCGCACCACACAACCTTAATAAAATAGGAACGGCAACAGGAAAACTAATAGGCGGAAACCTATCGGTACTTTACGGATTGCGTTCTACTCCCTACGATATACAACCAGCAGGTAATATATTGCTAATAGAAGACCTTTGCGAACCCCTTTACCACATAGACCGCATGATGCAAAACCTACGGTTAAGTGGGGTATTGGCACAAATAAGCGGGCTTATAGTAGGGCAATTTTCTGATATTGCGCCCGATACTAGCTTTGCACAAGGTGCCTACGGCATTATAGCAGAGGCGGTAAAAGACTATCACTACCCTGTGTGCATGAATGCACCGGTAGGACACGTAGACCAAAATTATCCGCTTATAATAGGATCAACCACCCAACTAACCGTACAGAGCAACACTAGCACCATACAACAATTATGATATCACTAAAAGGATTATTTGCCAGCAGTAAATGGTACACTAAAGTGGGCCTACTCATGGGCATTCCCGTATTTTTAATGCTTTTTTCGGCTGCTATTTGCGCCATTATTAATCATGTTGCTGGCATCGATACTGCCCAAGCAGACAGCCAACATTTACTATGGATGCAGGCTTTTCAGTCGGGTTGCACGTTTATATTGGGGGGATGGCTGTACGCTTACCTAACATCGGCACAACCAGCGCAATATTTTGGCATTAACCGCCTTAATAGCGGTTGGTTATACGTCATAGCTACCTTGGCTATGTACCTATTATCGCCCTTGGTTAGCATTACTGCCTATTGGAACAATGGCATACAGTTGCCCGAATCGCTGCACGCTATAGAAGAACTCTTGCGCAGCATGGAAGACAGCGCCAACGATCTTACCCTACAAATCATGCAAGGTAATAGTGTTTGGATATTGCTAGTAGTAATGGCACTGCTACCCGCCATTGGCGAAGAATTTTTGTTTAGAGGGGGGCTGCAAAAAGGGATTCAAAACAAAACAGGCAATGCCCACCTTGCGGTATGGGTCACTGCCTTTGTATTTAGTTTTATCCACTTTCAGTTTTATGGATTTATTCCCCGATTTGTTTTAGGCGTTGCCTTGGGGTATTTTTACGTTTACGGAAAATCACTTTGGATTCCTATTTGGGCACATTTTGTAAACAACTCTACAGCGGTTCTTTCTTACAAACTAATGTACCAAGCAACCAACGAAACCAACCTATCTACCATGGGGACACCCACCTATTTAGAAGACTATTTAACGGCAATTGTTGCGTTAATTAGCGTGGTCTTATACGTGGGTAGCATGCTAATCTTCGTCTTCGTCGCCCGAAACAGGAAGGCCCAATAGTTTGCGCTCTTTGCGACGTAAGTAGTAAACAATGCCAAATTCTTTGGATTTTTCTTGCATGGTTTCTACACCCAAAGGAGCAAACGCTTCTTCTATCTCGTTCCATAGTTGCAAAATGGCAGCATCTACCTCTTTGCGCATGGTTTGAATGGTATCTAAAAACCTACCAGCACTTTTTTGCGATACTTTTTTAACCTGATACGCATCGGCAAATTGGTCAAAGTGCACCTTTACCTTGCCTATAGAAGGATTGTAAATGGCTGCGCCAGGGCTTTGACGCAAACGCTCCATTTCGCCATCGATGATGTTTTTGCCCCACTCCATCAACAAGGCCTCGGTACTTAAATCGGGCACAGTATAGTTGTCGGGCAACAATTTGTACATCAATTTCTTTTCGGGCTTAATCTCGTTGCGTTGACACGATAAATTTAGCACCTGTATAAAGTGGGAAACATACATGCGTGCCATCTTTACTTGTTGTTGGTATTTGATGTTTTTTTCCGATTGGGCATTAACCGCCATCTTGTAATCGGATATGGCACGTTCGAAGGTAGGGATAAGACCTCTTACTATATTGGCCGTTCGCGCAGAAAAAGGTACCGCAGAAGCACCTAAACGGTCGTATTTTTCTTTGGCTATTTTCATAGCACGCAACCTTGCTGCGTCTGTATTGGGCAAACGTCTGTATGGCATAATACGTGATTTTTAGGTTTTATGCCCTAAAAATAACACGTTTTATTGGAACTGCCATACTTTTTCAACAATTTTTTATTGCTACTTGTTGCGACCCATCAGGTCGTTTGCAAATTTTACCAGTATATCTTTCTTATTTTCAGCTAGTTGTACATTTTTCAAACTGCCGACTGATTTTTCAAAATATGCACGGATAGCCTCTTCGCAACGAGTATCAATTTGTAGATCTTGGTATATTTTTAGCACCGCCTTAATTTTTTGCTCGTGGCAGGTAGTATCGGTGCAACCAATCCATTGCAATAGTTCTTTACGCTGCTCTTCGCTAGCCGTTTGCAAGGCGGTAATCATCAAAAAGGTTTTCTTGTTGCAACAAATATCGCCCCCTATCTTTTTACCAAACACAGCAGGGTCGCCAAAACTATCTAGGTAATCGTCGCGCAACTGAAAAGCAAGGCCCAAATTAATGCCGTAATCGTACAAAGCATTTGCATCTTGTAGGGATGCACCCCCAATAATAGCTCCCATTTTTAAGGCAGCAGCCAACAACACCGCAGTTTTAAGGCGAATCATCTCGATGTATTGAGGCAGCTGTACCGCTAGGTCGTTTTCAAAATCAACGTCGTATTGTTGTCCTTCGCACACTTCTATAGCGGTTTTAGAAAACAAATCTAACAAAACGGGCAGTTTATCGGCAGGGGCTTGTTGCAACAACTGATAGGCTTTAATCAGCATGGCATCGCCCGACAAAATAGCGGTGTTATCGTTCCATTTTTTATGCACCGTTGGTTTGCCACGACGGGTATCGGCACGATCCATCACATCATCGTGCAATAGCGTAAAATTATGAAATACTTCCACTGCCAATGCGGTAGAAAGGGCTTGCTTTTCGTCGTCCGAAAAAAGTTTACACGCCAATAAGGTTAATACCGGACGGATGCGTTTGCCTCCTAATGACAAAACATAGTCGATGGGTTGATACAAACCAGTGGGTTCTTGCACCCAATTGATGTCGGCTATAGCCTTTTCTACTTGTTGTTGCAATTGTTTAATCATATGGTTTTTATTTTCGTTGCACGATGTGGTGAATCTGGCTAATTTAGTTCGCTTTCAATAATATCGGCCATAACATCTTTAATATCCAAGCCGGCTGCACGTACTTGTTGAGGAATAAAACTGGTGGGTGTCATGCCAGGAGTGGTATTGGCTTCTAAGACATGTGGAACGCCATCTGGCGAAATGATATAATCGATGCGTACAATGCCTTTGCAACCCAAAATATCGTAATATTTGGCGGTTTGGCGTTGTACCTCTGTGGTTAATTCGTCACTGATGCGAGCAGGAGTAATTTCTTTTACCTGACCGTTGTATTTGGCGTCGTAGTCAAAAAAGTCGTTTTCTGACACCACTTCGGTAATGGGGAATACCACGGTTTTGTTGTGGGTTTTGTACATACCACAGGTAATTTCGGTTCCTTGCAAGAACGATTCAATAATAACCTCTGCCCCCTCTTTAAAGGCAATGGCAATGGCATCGTTTAGTTGCGAAGCTTCTTTTACTTTGGTTACCCCAAAACTGCTACCCCCTACGTTGCTTTTTACAAAACAAGGTAGTCCTACAGTGGCTAAAATTTCGTCGGCTTGGTAGGCATTTCCCTGACGCAACAACACCGATTTAGCAATGTTTGCTCCAAAGGCTTGCAAGTATCGGTTGCACACAAATTTATTAAAAGTAAGCGATGCAGCCAATACGCCACAGCACGAATATTTCATGCCTATTAGGTCAAAATAGCCTTGCAAAATACCGTTCTCGCCGGGTGTGCCGTGAATGGT
>JAFOFC010000020.1 GCA_017387515.1 Paludibacteraceae bacterium | reverse complement strand
TCGATTACCACAGACCTACCCTCTGGAAATTTTACCACCACATCGGGACGGAAATTTTTGCCTTCCTGGTCCTTTACATTTTCTTGTACAAAATAGTTTTGGCCTTTTACTAAGCCACTGTTTTCTAAAATGGATTCTAGAATCATTTCGCCCCAATCGCCTTGCATTTTGCTATCGCCTTTAAGGGCATTGGTAAGATTGGCAGCATCGTTTCCTATTTTTTCGGTTTGCTCTTTAAGGCTACTTACTGCTTGGTTTTGTTGTTGTTCAAACAGTTTGAGCATGCCCTCAAAACTCCTTTTCAATTCTTCTTTTTGAACCGCATTTTGGGTTTTACTATCGTTTACCGATTTTTCGAAAGCCTCAAATTTTTCCTTTAGCGGTTTTACCAGTTCCGACATTTGGTCGCGGTTCTGTTCTTGCAACGACAGTTGCTTCTTACCCAATTGCTCGATGGTAATGCGACTAATTTCGTTTTTTAACCCTTCTAGTTTTTGGTTCCACCTTTCGTCGGCCTCACGGCGCAATTTATCGGCATGGGCGCGTTCTTCTTGCAATTGTTTTTGCGCCAAAGCACGTTCTTCTTGCAAGCGTATTTGGGCATAGTGCGCCTCTTTCTTTGCCACCTCAACGGTTGTTTGCAAGGCAAACTGCTTGCCACGCAATACCACATACACCAGCAAAGCGCCCACTAAAGCACCTGCTATAACCGATAAAAAAAGGTAAAATCCCATCATCTTCTAAATTCTATGTATTATCTAGAAGGTGCAAAGATACAACAATTTTAGCACAATTCTTTTAATATTTGGTTGTTAGCATTATCTACCACCGATTTGTCTAGGGTTTTTAAATAGATGCGGGTGGTGGTCTCGTTATCGTGCCCCATGCCCTCGCTAATAACCGACAAGGGTATTTGCTTTTGCTTAGCAATGCTAGCCCACGAATGCCGCGCCACATAAAGGGTTAGGGGCGATGTCATGCCTACCATTTGAGCCACGTAATGCAATTGGCGGTTGATGCGCGTTAATCCGTACTTGTACCTACTTCTAGACGGGTTAGGCTGCCGCATTAAGGGCAAAAGGTACCCTCTACAACATTGATGCTTGTATTTTTTTACCAATTCTTGCATGGGTTTTTCCCATTTTATATGCATCTCTTGCCCTGTTTTACGCCGCCTATACGATAAATATCCCTTAGACAAATTAGTCTTTTTAAGATGCACCATATCTACATACGACATTCCACGTAAGTAAAAACTTAACAAGAACATATCCCTAGCCAATTCACACAAGTAGTTATCGCTTAAATCCAATTGTTTAATGCGCTTAATTGTTTCTAGGTTGATTGCCCGCTTAACGGTACGCTCCACACCTGTATAAACGTGCTTAAAGGGATTAGATGAGGTTATCAATTTTTTTTCGATGGCCCTGTTGTACACCGCCCGCAAAATACGCATGTAAAACGAGCTAGTATTTTTTGCCACGCCACGCCTAAACAAGTATTGTTCGTATTGTTTAATCATTACATCGTCTATATGGTCGATGGCAATATCGGGCAGGCCTATAAACTGCTTAAAACTAGCCATAGCCGATTGGTACGATTCGGCAGTTCCCATACGACAACTCCTTTTTAGTTCGTCAATTACGCGGCACATAAAGTCAAAGAAATTTACCTCGCTATTAGCGGTTGTTAGGAACTCACACTGACCAACCTGCATGGTTTTGCTTATGCACTCCATCCGCTGTAACAACCCTTCGAACCTATCCATTTGAGTAGTAACGCGTTGCTCAAGATACAGCAAGCGTTCTTCGCTCATCGTTATGGGCGACAACATATTCTTTCTCACTGTTAACTTACTAGTTTATAATTATCCTTGTACTGATTTTTTATAATCGGACGGCGACTTACCGGTTGCCTGACGAAAAAATCGAGTAAAATGATTGGAGTAATTAAACCCTAGCTGCGACGCTACCTCGTTTACAGGCAACCCTACATCTACCAACAAAACAATGGCTTTTTTTATGATCTTGTTTCGAATAAATTCTTTGGCAGTAATGCCTAGTTCGTGTTTTACCACATCGCCAAAATAGTTGGCCGACAAATGAAACTGACTGCTACACCAGGCCACCTGTGGGGGGCCTAAACGACGAGGCAATTCACTTCCCTCTGCCAAATAGCCATCCAATATGGTTTCAAACTGCTGAATCAATTCTGAGGCTCGTGTTTTACGGGTATCAAATTGCCTGTCGTAAAACCTTCGGCAGTAACTAAGCAATTGCCCTATACCCAGACGCACCATGTGCCCGGTAAACTCGTCATCGGGTGCGCGCAGCTCCGACAAAATGGTATTAAAGCAGTTTAGCATGATGTGACGTTCGTCTTCAGAAAGTGCTAATGCATCGCGTACTTCGTAATCAAAAAAGTTGAACATATAAAAGTCGCGACCCAAGCCTGTATTAACCGTTAACTCGGGCCTAAAGGCCAACATCCACCCTTTTGGGCGCACTTGGGCATTTAATTGCATACTTACTACCTGTCCTGGTTTCATGGTAAATACCGTTCCCGCCTTGTATTGCATGGGCGTACCTCGCAGGGTAAGTTCGCCAAAATCGGCATCCATTAGCACCACGCAGTACATGCCAAAATCGGTAGGGTTAAACAACGAAAGGTTGGCATCGGCCAAATTAGCAACACTTACCAAAGGATGATAACTAGGCTGATTAAAATAACGGTTAAATTGGTCTATGTTTTCTACTTTACAAACCATATTTGTGTAGGTAAATTTGGTACAAAAATAGGTATTTTAGCCAATTATTCTGTAATTTTGGTATGTAAAAATGGTATTTTACAAGCAAAAAGGTAAAAATGGTATTTTTTTCCGTAAAATGCGTACCTTCCTTATTACATATTTAGTCTACTTTTGCGGCATCAACAGGTTAAAAACCTGCGTAATTCTATGAAAATCAATAATAATAATCAATAAAACAACACCACTATGGCAGTAAAATTTTATCAATCAGACAACCAAGTTCCCTTGGAAATGCACAAAGTGCGCGTCATTCAAAAACTTTCGCTGCTTCCTGTAGAAGAACGCCTTAAAAAGATTCAAGAAGCAGGCTGCAACACCTTTTTGCTAGAGAACAAAGACATTTACATGGACATGCTTACCGACTCGGGCGTAAATGCCATGAGCGATTTGCAAATGGCTGCCTCTATGCAAGCCGACGACTCTTACGCAGGTTCTGCTACCTTTAACCGTGTTAAAGCGGCTATTAAAGAAGTATTTGGTACCGACAACGTGCTTCCTGCTCACCAAGGACGTGCGTGCGAGAACATTTTGGCATCTGCCTTGGTAAAACCAGGCCAAACTGCCTTGATGAACTTTCACTTTACCACCACCAAAGCGCATATTACCCGCATGGGTGGTACCGTAGAAGAATTGGTTGCCGAAAAAGGCCTAAAACCACAAAGCAACGACCCATTTAAAGGCGACTTTGACCTTAAAAAACTAAAAGCCACCATCAAAGAAAAAGGCGCAGAAAACATTGCCTTTGTACGTGTTGAAGCAGGTACAAACCTAATTGGTGGTCAACCTGTATCGTTAGAAAACATGCTAGCCGTTACCGATATTTGCCACGACAACGGCATTATCAGCGTATTGGACGCATCGCTTTTGCAAGACAACATTTACTTTATGAAAACGCGCGAGGCACGTTGCAAATACATGGACATTAAAGCCATCTACCACCTACTTGCCGACCATTTTGACATCATCTATTTCTCTGCCCGTAAATTAAGCTTCTCTAAAGGCGGTATTATTACTAGCAAAGACCCTAAATACACCAAAATGATGATGGAATACATTCCACTTTACGAAGGGTTCTTAACCTACGGGGGTATTGATGTGCGCACCATGGAATCGATGGCCCAAGGTTTGTACGAAAGCTTGGACATGGAATACATCAACCAAGGTCCTGAATTTATTAACTACCTAGCCAAAGAACTAGACGATTACGGTGTACCTGTTATTTTGCCTGCTGGCGGTTTGGGATGTCACTTAAACGCAGGTGCCTTTGTACCTAATTTGCCACACGACCAATACCCAGCTGGAGCCGTTGCCGCAGCACTTTACATTGCCGGTGGCATTAGGGGTATGGAACGTGGTACCCTTTCTGAACAACGTAACCCCGATGGCAGCGAACCCTTTGCCGAACTAGAATTAATGCGTCTAGCCGTACCACGCCGCGTGTACACCCTATCGCAACTTAAATACGTGGCAGACCGCGTAAAATGGTTATGGGACAACCGCAACCTAATTGGTGGTTTGGAATGGGTAGAAGAACCTTCGGTACTTCGTTTCTTCTTTGGCAGACTAAAAGAAGTAGGCTACTGGCAAGAACAATTGGCCGAAAAATTCCGTCAAGACTTTGGCGATAGCTTATAATATTATTTCTTTTGCACAGAAAGGGCTGACACCGCGGTGCCAGCCCTTATTATTTTCTCTACAGTAAGTTTTTATTTAAGGGGTTCTACAATGTTCCAGCCTGCATCAAACAGTTCAAAATATTGGTAGATATTATCCAAAGCAGACTTTTCTACTGTATTGCTATTTTCTTTCACATTCAAAGCACGCATACGTGCTGCAAAATCATCTACAAAGGCGCTTACACTGTCAAACACTATAGCCGAGGCATCGGCTTCTACCTTTTTGGCATGCAACACACCGTTGTAAAGGTGCAATTGGTAATACGCATCGGCTATCTTAATGGTAACTGCATAATCGGCATTATCGGCACCAGCCTTGCTACCATCCAACAAAATGGCAAAATAATCAAAGATAAATGCTGGTTGCATCACGCGCATATTGCCAGCCATGATTTGAATGGTTTGCTCTGTAGACAAGGCACCCGATAAACCACCGGTACGCAAGTCGGAAGCACCGGCCAAGAAAATATTACGCCATGTACCTGCCTCAAAAGAGTAACCCAATTGTTCCAACGCATCGGCTTGTAAATAACGCGCTTCTTTGTTTTGGGGATTGTTAAACACCAATTGCTTGGTTAGTTCTACGGTCCATCTGTAATCGCCTTTTTTGAAATATTCGTGGGCTTTGGCCAATACCGCTTCTTCGCCACCCATATCGGCTACAAAACGTTTGGCTTCTTCGGCTTCGGGGTAGGTAAAGTAATTAGCTGGATTGCCATCCCACCAACCCGTATAGAATTGAGCCACGGCTTTTACATTGTGATTTATGGTACCGTAATAACCACGGTTATAATATTCGTTGCTAAGCGATGCTGGCAAAGCAAATTCTTCGGCAATTTCGGTCATGTTCATGCCTTTGTTAAGCATGTGAATTACCTGATTGTTGAAGTAATAATACATATCGCGTTGTTTGCTCATCATATCGCGGCAAGCCTCGTTGCCCCAAGTAGGCCAGTGGTGGGTACCCAACAATACCTGAATATCGCCTCCCAAATAATCGTCGGCTATTTGCATGGCCTCGTCTATGGCATCGCCAAAGGCTTTAGCATTGCGCACTTTAGCACCACGTGGTGTAAGCAAGTTGTGCATGGTATGACAAACATTCTCGCCTGGACAAAGGGTGTTGTATTCTTTGATAAAGAAATGGAACTCGGCAGGAGCTTCTGTTCCGGGTACGTTTTGGAACAAGATGTGCATGCCGTCTATTACCAATTCGCAAGTTTTACCATTATTGGGCACCACTTCAAAAGAAGGTTTTAATAAGGAACCCGATGCAAAAGATACCTTTTTACCCAAACCAGTACCTACCAATTGATAAGGGCTAGCAGGGGTATACACCCCGTACATGTACACACCACGGCGTTCCATGCAGTTGCCCAATAGCAAGTTTTCTGACAAGGCTTCGCTGTAAAAACCAGTAGGACCTACTACCAACACCTTGTTTTTAGCCGCTTTGGCCAATTTTTTGGGGTTCTTAGATAGTTTGATATACTCATCTTGCGAAATTTCCCAAATATCGGACGCATCAATCACACCTTCAATGCCTTTGTAGTGGTCTACGTGGCTGTGAGTAATGATGATGGCACTTACCTTGGCATTGGGATCTACCTTTTCTTTAAATTGCTTCCATGCATGGGCTGCATTTTCTTTGCCCGTTAAAGGATCCACAACAATCCAACCCGTTTGGCCCTTTATAATGCTCATGGTAGCCAAATCGTAAGAGCGAACTTGGTAAATAACTCCCTCTTTTCCGCCCTTATCTACCTTGGGCAACACTTGGAACAAACCATTGATATTGTTTAATTTTTCCATGGTCCAAAGCGTAGGGTGTACCGTGGCTGGCGCATCGCCTTGTATAAAATCAAAAGCAGGCATGTTCCAAGCAGGAATCTTTGCCTCGCCTTGTACCCAAATGGTATCGGTTAGGGCCGTACCATCAATATAACCACGCATAGCGTTTTCAAACTCAAGGGCTGGATCTTTTTCCAAAGGGGCAGGGTAAAAATCGGGCGTTAATTTTACCTTTTTGATTTCTGGCGTTTTGCCAAATTGATAATCGTTTGCCCACAAACCCACGGGCAAACATAATAGGCCTGTTGTTACTAACAAGGCCGTTTTTAAACTCTTTTTCATGTCTTATTAAATTAGTTGCCACAAAAGTAAGAAACAATAAAAACTATGCAATATAAAAAAGTTTAAATTAGTATCTTTGTGTACTTTAAGTTCTTAAAATAAATCCATTATGGGACGCAATAAATTCTCCAATAAAGAAATTAAGATTATTCGTAAACTTTTGGGACGCAAAATGGCTGGCAACCGCTTTCAGCAAAAAATGGTACGCCACACCCTGCGCACCGTATTTGAGTTTAATATATCCGACTACAACGTACAAGGCAAGGCTTTTGGGCCATCCGACCTAGATGCCGCAGTAAACCGTGGGGCTATACAGATCTTAGACGAAGCCACCATAGAAGCCATGAAACTGCGCCACATCGAAAAGAAGCAATACGAAACCACCCTACAGCAAGCCGACGCCATCGCCGATGGCCAAACCGAAAACTGGGAAGATGTACTAAAAGAATGGAATGCCTACTACGGGGTGAAGGAGGAGGAGTAGATATGATAGTAGCACCTAAGTTTGATATGATAAAAGAGCATAAATATAATTACCCCACTGCTCTATGTTGCATTGTGTTTGCTCCTAAATTTCATACTACGGGATACCATGATATTATGGGACGAGTTGAATATCTAAATTGTAGAAGTGACCAATATATTCAATTCTATTGTGCAGGATATGGAGCCTATTGGAATGAATTATATGCACCAGACATGGAACCCCTTAATATACATTCTAATACCCCATGGGCATTTAGTCAAAGATTTTACGCTTCTT
>JAFOFC010000019.1 GCA_017387515.1 Paludibacteraceae bacterium | reverse complement strand
CAGGCATGTCGCGTTACATCACTACCAAAAACAGAAAAAATACAACTGAACGTTTGGAGTTGATGAAATACAACCCTGTATTGAAAAAAATGACTCTTCACAAAGAAATTAAATAAGATATACTATGGCAAAGAAAACAGTTGCATCGATCCAAAAAGGTGAAGGACGTTCGTTCGCTAAGGTGATTAAAATGGTAAAATCGCCTAAAACTGGTGCTTATATGTTCGAAGAAAGCATCGTACACAACGATAACGTAAAAGAATTTTTAGCTAAATAATTTAAGCTAGCATAATAGGAAAAGCGACTTCGTAGGAGGTCGCTTTTTTTGTTGTAATTATTTTATTAAATGCGTGGTTTTCATTACTTTTGTGCATAAATATAAACTGATAATATGGGATTCTTTTCGTTTTTTAAAAAAGATAATGCAGAGCAAAAGCAAGAAGTGTTAGATAAAGGATTGTCAAAAACCAAAGAGAGTGTTTTTGGCAAGCTTAAACGTGCTATTGCGGGTAAAGATAAGGTAGATGATGAGGTGTTGGATAACCTAGAGGAAGCTTTGATTACTTCTGATGTGGGTGTTGAAACTACCTTGCGTATTATAGAGCGCATACAGCAACGTGTTGCGCGCGATAAGTACATGAATACACAAGAATTGCACCAAATATTGTGTGACGAGGTAATTGCTTTGTTGGCAGAGAATAATACCGAAGATTTTGCCGAGTTGGACGTAGATACCTCAGAAAATCCCTACGTAATTTTGGTGGTGGGTGTTAATGGGGTAGGTAAAACTACTACCATTGGCAAATTGGCTTATCAATTTACCAAGGCAGGTAAAAAGGTTTATTTAGGGGCTGCCGATACGTTCCGTGCTGCTGCTGTAGAACAGTTGGTTATTTGGGGAGAACGTGTTGGGGTGCCTGTTATTAAACAAAAAATGGGTGCCGATCCTGCTTCGGTAGCGTACGATACCTTGGCATCGGCTAAGGCTAACAAAGCCGATGTGGTAATTATTGATACCGCTGGTCGTTTGCACAATAAGGTAAACTTAATGAACGAACTTACCAAAATTAGAAACGTAATGCAAAAGTTGGTGCCCGATGCACCCCACGATGTTATGTTGGTATTGGATGGTTCTACGGGACAAAATGCCTTTGAACAAGCTAAACAATTTACCAAAGCTACTCAAATTTCGTCGTTGGCGGTTACCAAACTAGATGGCACTGCTAAAGGTGGAGTGGTAATTGGTATTTCTGATCAATTTAAAATTCCTGTTAAGTACATTGGATTGGGTGAACAAATGGAAGATTTACAACTGTTTGATAAACAATCTTTTGTAAAATCGTTATTGGGAAAAATAACCGAGTAAAATGAAGCAAACCATAGTTGACTTTATAACGCTGGGTTGTTCAAAAAATTTGGTGGATACCGAAAATTTGATGACCAAATTTAGGCAGGCTGGTTTTGCGGTAACGCACGATGCTGCCAAGCCTAAAGGTAAGATTGTGGTGGTTAATACCTGTGGTTTTATTGGCGATGCCAAAGAAGAAAGCATAGAAGTTATTTTGCAGCAGGCCATGCGCAAGCAACAAAAAAAGATTGATAAATTGTTTGTGATGGGCTGCCTTTCGGAGCGTTATCGAAGCGAATTACAAGAAGAAATTCCCGAGGTGGATGCTTTTTACGGTAAGTTTGATTTTGATAGCATATTAAACGATTTGCAAGCAGATGCCAATGCGCCTGCTGTTTGTGGTGCTAGGCACATCACTACGCCATCGCACTATGCTTATATTAAAATAGCCGAGGGTTGCAACCGTGCTTGCTCGTATTGTGCTATTCCGTTAATTACGGGCAAATACAAAAGTAGGAGCATAGAAGACATAGAGCAAGAGGTTAAAGCTTTAGTGGCTACTGGAGTAGTTGAGTTTCAGCTTATTGCACAAGATTTAACGTATTACGGTAAAGATTTGTACAATAAGTTTGCTTTGGCCGATTTGTTAACCCGTTTGTCGGATATTCCTGGCGTTAAATGGTTGCGTTTACACTACGCATATCCCACACAATTTCCATACGATATATTGCCCGTTATTCGCGAGCGTGATAACATTTGCAAGTATTTGGATATAGCCTTGCAACACAGTTCGGATGCGATGCTAAAAAAAATGCACCGAGGCATTACGTGTGCCGAAACCGAAGCTTTGTTGGAGCGCATCAGAAAAGAGGTACCAGGTATTTGTTTGCGCACTACCTTGATGGTAGGGCATCCTGGCGAAACGGAGGCTGATTTTGAGGATTTGATGGCTTTTGTACAACGTCAAAAGTTTGAACGCATGGGTGCTTTTTCGTATTCGGACGAAGAAAATACGTATGCTAATTTGCACTATACAGACGATGTGCCTAGCGATGTAAAGCAACAACGCTTGGATGCGTTGATGCGTTTGCAACAACGCATATCGTACCAACATAACCAAACGTTAGTGGGAACAACGCAGTGGGTAGTTATTGACCGAATAGAGGGTGAATATTACGTGGGTCGTACGCAATTTGACTCGCCCGATGTTGATACGGAGTGCTTAGTGCCACTAACCGAAGGCGATTTAACCATAGGAGATTTTTACCAAATAGAGCTTGTAAAGGCCGAAGAGTTTGATTTTTATGGCAAAATAAAGGAAGTATCTGAAAAATAGTGCTATATTTGCAGATAACCTTATAAATCATTGCCGTGAATAACAAAGAATTGGTAGCCGAATTGGCCCATCGTTTGGGTAAAACCCAAAAAGAGATTGGGTCTTTGTTAGATACAACTACGGTAGCCATGGTAGATGCCATGAGCGAAGATACGCAACTGTATATGCAAGGTTTTGGCGCTTTTGAGGTGCGTAAAAAGCAAGATCGTGTACTCATCAACCCCGTTACCAAGCAAAAGATGGTTGTTCCTCCTAAATTGTCGCTAACCTTTAAGGTTGGAACTACGTATAAAAATAAACTCAAAAATTTACCATCAAGTGGAAAGTAAGAAGGTCTCCTTACAGGAGTTAACAGATACCATTGTGGCGCAATCGGGTGCTACAAAACGTTTTACCGAGAGTTTCTTGCGCGAATTGGTGCAAGTTATTCAAGAGTACCTAGAAAAAGACGGGGTAGTGAAGGTAAAAGGATTGGGTACGTTCAAATTAATTTGGAACGAACCCAGAAAAAGTGTCGATGTGTCTTCTGGAAATACCATTGTGCTTCCCGGTCATTATAAGGTGACTTTTACGCCCGATAACGAGGTAAAAGAAAAAATCAATGCGCCTTATGCGCACCTAGAAACCGTTATGGGTGGTGCCGAAGTAATATCGGAAGTTGAAGAGAGTGGAGAGTTGAAAGTGGAGAAAGGAGAGGTTGAGCCAAGCGATGTAGATACTGACTCACCAGTAGTTTCGGATACGTCGACAAGCTCAGTGACCGAAGTTGAATCTCCAGTAATTTCGGGCACTTTTTCCCTATCGGTCAACAACACGTCGACAAGCTCAGTGACCGAAATCGGCTCACCGACTCACCAAATCACCGAATCACCAACCGACTCACCAACTCACCAAATTACCAAATCACCATCAAAGAAAAAATGGTGGGTGATTATGGTCGTATTGATGCTATTGTGTTTGTTGGGCGCTGCGGGCTATTATTGGAAAGATGTATTGCTTCCACAACGCAACACCCCTGTTGCTACCCAAACTAAAGTTCCTGTAGTGGTGGTACAAATAGATACCATAGACGATGTGATTACCGATACCATTGCTGCTGATACATGGGAACAAGAAAAAACTACCCTAGAAAAAGATTCAACTCCAGTGATAGAGGTACCTGTAGATACCATTGTTGAATTAACACTAGAGAATTACACCTATCAAGATGCCTTGAATGCGCCTGTTCGCGATACGGTTACCGTAATTGATGGTAGTCGTTTAACCATGGTAGCTTACCGTGCCTTTGGACACAAAGCATTTTGGGTGTACGTATACGATGCTAACCGCAATGTGCTAACTAGCCCCAATGCTGTAGAAAAAGGCATGAAATTGGTAATTCCCGATTTGCCTTTATCGATAGTGAATCCTAAGAGTAAACTTTGTATAGACAAAGCATTAGAATTGGCAAAACAATATTAATCATATAGTTGACTAACCGACTAATCGACTAATCGGTTTTATTTAAAGGAGAGTTGATAAAGGAGAAAGGAGAAATATAGAATCGCCTAAACGACTAAACGCCTTAACAACGACACACATAAAAAAAGCTGCAAATATTTGCAGCTTTTTTTTATGTGTGTATGTCGCT
Organism: Paludibacteraceae bacterium; assembly: GCA_017387515.1. Lineage (GTDB taxonomy): Bacteria > Bacteroidota > Bacteroidia > Bacteroidales > Paludibacteraceae > Enterocola. Next base: position 21,088 of record JAFOFC010000019.1, on the reverse strand, counting down.
TTTTTAGCGTTTTAATACAAAGTGTCCGCTAATTTGTTGTTTGGTTTCGGGAATCATAATGATGTACCAATAATCGTCCATAGGCATGGCGTGGCCGTTGTAGTTGCCATCCCATCCCTTTATCAATTCTTCGCCTTGGATTGTAGCTAGCAAGCGGTGGTAGCGGTCGTAAATTTGAATAGTAGCTTCTAGGTAGAATTCAATGCCTTTAACTTCCCAATTGTCAAAATTGCCGTCTTGGTTGGGCGAGAAGAATACCATGGGTTCTAGTGGAACTGGCACTACTTCAAATGTACGTGTAGATTGGCAACCATAATCGTTGGTCATGGTTAGGGTATGCTCTCCTACGCTTAGCATGGTTATCCATGTTTGTTCGTATGATACTTGCTCATCAAGCACTAGCGAGGTAAAGGCATCGTCTGTTTGGATGGTAATGTCTCTGCCTTCTACTTCAACTTCAAACGATGGGTTGGCGTGTACGGTAATGTTCCATTGTTCGTTGCGTGTGCCTTCGCTGTGGGTAATGGTACACAAAATGCGATTGGTAGCATTAGGGGTTAAGTATTCGCAATAAACCATGTTATTCTTAATGATAGGCTCGCTAATGGCTTGTTTGCTGCCATCATCGTTTAATAAATACCATGCGTATGTTCCTTGTTTGCTAGGAGTAAGCACCGCGGTTTGGTTTTCGCAGCGGCTTAACGAGGTTGGTAAATAGAAGTTAATGGTAATGTATTCGTAATGTTTAGCACCGCCTCCTAAATCAATCTCGCAGGTATATTTTTGCGTTTTATCTGCTACTATGTTTAAACTGCGCGATGTAATGGGTTGGCCATTTTCGTCCAATAATTCGTTGCCATCTTGATCCAACCATTTATAGGAATCGCCTGTTTTGTGAGTAAGGATGGTCGTTTCTGTGTCTTTTAAAAATTCTACCTCCCAATATTCTTCGGTGGTACAATCGCCCCAAGTATAGGTAAAGGTTTCTTCGTGCAGTATAATTTCTTCAGTATTGGCATTACGACATACTTCTTGGAACATGATGTTGTCTAGTGCAAAGTCGTTGCCTATTGGATCTGTACATTCGTTATACAATCTAATAAAGGCTTGTTCGCAATTTTCGGGAGCAACCCAGTAGATGCCGGCACCATATTGAGTCCATGCTGCTTGGTTGATGGTTTGGGTGCTTATTAAATCAATTTCATTACCATTATACTCAATGGTAAAACGTATTTTTGCATAGTTGTCATCTGCATGACTACAAGCTGAATAGGCAAATTGGTATTCTTTTCCTTGTACGATGGGAGCCGTTAATTTTGCCATGTATGCTCCTGTACTTACCTCGCCACCATCACATTCCATAAAATAGTTGCCTCCATCTGGACCTGGTGTGATGAAGTCTAAATGGGTGACAGAGTGTAGTAGCCCCAAGTCAGTAAGAAAATAGGCGCCGGTGTGAGGCTGTCCTTGTGATTTTCCAGGGAATATAGGTTCATTTTCTACATTACAATCGTAATCGCTTGTAAAACCATGATAGCTTACATGGGTTGTGCCATCATCTAGTACGGTTATATCGTATTGATTGTCTTCAAAATCGCCGTTATCCAACATGTTATAAAGCAAAATAGGTGCTCCTTCTGTGTTGGCTCTTTTGATGGCGGTACATTTGAATTCTTTTGTGGTAGCTTCGTCGTAACTAACGGTAATGCTAGGTGCACGTAAGGTAGTGCCATCGGGTAATGTCCACTCATAATCATCGGCTACAAAGGTAGGAGTAAGCGTAACTTCTTGGCCAAGACACAAGGTTACCTCGGGGTGTTCAGTTGTGCTGTGACAATCGGTGGCGGTTACGTTAAAGGTTTCTTGCGCTACAATAACATCGGGTAGGTTGCCACCTGTAGGAGCTTCTATGTATACAATGCAAGTATAAGGTAAGGTGCCTTCTGCAGTTGGGGTTACATCCAACGTATTGCTTCTTTGGGTACTACCATCGGGTAGTGTCCAAATGCAATAATTTCCAGGAGCTAGTGCATCGCTAGGCTCAAGTGTTATTGTTTGGCCTATACATGCTTCTTTGTTGTGTGTGCTGTTACAATCACCGCCCGTTACTTTATGGTACTCTATGTAGGTATCTACCCCATCTACTATGGTACAGGTGTAGGTAGTGGTGGTGTTGGCTGGAACCGATGAGATAATTCGTGTATTTTCCGTTTCGCCATTGTCCCAAGTGGGATTTCCTGTTGGATGAATGGCAAATAATGTGTATGGGCTATTGTTACATACTTGGTAGGTGTATGTATTTTCTGTGATATTGCCACAATCGGTTTTGGTGGTAACTGTCATGGATGCTGTTGCTTTGTCGCAAACTTCGCTATATTTTACCTCTACATTATAGGTTTTGGTTTGGCCAGGAGTGCTGTTTGGGGTAACGGTAAGACTCTCTGAACTAGCGGTTTGTGGCCCTGCATTAGGGTCTGACCATAGCCATGTATACTGAGCATTAGTGGGTGGCATCATAGCCATATTATTATCAGTTACAAAACCTACACTTACTTCGGTACTCGTTCCTGGGCACAATGATTCGTCGTTCAAAACAGCATTGTATTTTTTATCGACAGTAACTTTAAAGTATTCGTCTTCAGAACTTTCGTTAGATAGTGTTGTGCCAAAATAAATCTCGTCAATGGCAAAGTCGTTACCTTCGCCTTCGGTATTGTGGTTCCATATAAAAATATGGGCGGTTGTGTTTTGCAAAGTAGCAGGGAAAGTAAAGGTTGCTGTATGAAACTCCCATTTAGCAAGGTCCGTATGGTTAACAATAGGTTCAGTCTTGAATTGAGCAAGTTGTTTCCCATCGCCCCAATATCCATCGTATTCAATTCTAAACTCAAGATTAGACAATGAATTAGCACCATGGTCTCGATAAAAACTATCAATATTGGCAACGTAACAACTAAAACGATAGGTTTCTCCAGGTACTATTGTTAGTTCTCTAGCATACCATACTTTTACACCATCGCTTTCCGCACCATCACATACTAACATATTAGAGTCTGTGCCATCTACAGAGCGTATGTTCTTAAAATATTTAGGTTTTACTTCCTTGGGAGTAGCAGCAATGGAGGTAAAATTTGAAGTGGGGTAGTTATTTGGATTAGTTTCGCATGTCTTATTCATCAGTTCGTACCGAATAAAATCTCCTGTTTCTTCGTTTAGAACGGATTGACGATCCGGGTAATTATTGCAGTTTTTATCAAAAGAACCCTCGGAAACTAAGTTCCCAGTATTCATGTCGGTTGTTGTGGTAATTGCACACTTGTATTCGCCAGCTTCTGTGGGTGTGTATGATTGATTGGTAGCACCATTGATGATTACATTATTTCTATACCATTGGTGGCTACTACCAGCGGATGCAGTAAAGGTGGGAAAACTAGTTCCTTCGCAAATGGTTTTGTCTTCTTTGTAGGTTACGGCGTAGCTGCTGATAACTAAACACAGCGCGCTAACTAGGGTTATGATTCGTTTTTTCATAGTCTAAGGGTATAAACGTACAAAGGTAACCAAATTTTATGGATACTCAAAAAAAAGAGGACGATGCATAGGCGTCGTCCTCTCTTTTTAACAATACTAGGGGCTTATTTGACAGGCACTTTAAACAAGTTGCCGTCAATGTTTGCCGTGGTGTTGGCATCTTTCATGGTATATACCGTGTAGTTGTCGTTTGCTTCTACCAGTGTCATGCTAGTAATTAGGTAGGTTTTAGCATCGTACAACAGTACAATTTTAGCATAACCGCGCTCGCCCTTTTTTAATTCTTTGGTAAGGGTAAATTCGTGGCCGCCGTTGTTGGCATAGGTTAGGGTAGCCCCATTTTCTGTAGCTATGCCCTGAATGTTGCCTTGCATGCACATTACCAAGGTGTTCTTAAGGGTTAAAAAAGCGCTTCCAGCTTTAATGTTTAACTCTCTTTTTTTGCCACGGGTTTGCATGACAAACTGGCTGGGATTGATAATTAGGTAGTCGCCAGCAGGTTGGGTGTACCACATGGCCATGTTGCCATCTTGGTAGTACAACTTGCCCGATGATACCACCGGTTTTGCCATGCCTTTTAAGAACTTTTGTTGCTCAAATTGGCAGGTTACCTTTTGGGGTGCATGCTGTTTAATTTGCTCTGCTACAGCGTTGTTAGCAAATGCGGCAGCGCTAGCCATTAGCAACAATGCCGCCGATAATATCCATTTTTTCATATTAAGTATATAAACCACCGTTAATAGAAATTACTTCGCCGTTGATGTAACCCGCTTCGGGCGATGCCAAGAAACCTACCAAAGCAGCAATTTCTTCGGGTTCGCCAAAACGTTTGGCTGGAATTTGAGCCGATAGGGCTTTTTCGTCCAAACCTTCTACCATGTCGGTTTTAATAAACCCTGGGGCAACGGCATTTACGGTAACGCGTTTAGCGGCAATTTCTTGGGCCAACGCTTTGGTAGCGGCAATTAGACCACCTTTGGCAGCCGAATAGTTGGTTTGGCCAGGTAGTCCTTTAAGACCCGATAGCGATGCCATGTTGATGATGCGGCCGTATTTTTTGCGCAACATTTTGGTAAGCAAGGGGCGAGTAACGTTGTAGAACGACATTAAGTTGATGTTCATTACCTTAAAGAAATCTTCGGGTTCCATAAACACCATTAAGTTGTCGCGACGAATGCCGGCGTTGTTTACCAATACCTCGATGTAATCGTCGGGGTGTTGCTCTTGCCAGGCCTCTAACACCGAAACGCATTGTTCGGTATTGGCAACGTCAAAAGGCAATAATTCGCCTTGACCACCTGCTGCTTGAATGGCTTCTAAGGTTTTTAGGGCTTCTTCGTGATTAGAAGCATAGTTAATTACTACACAATAGCCCATAGCGGCTAATTTTAAACTTACTGCGCGACCAATGCCGCGGCTTCCTCCTGTTACTAATGCGTATTTCATATGTTTGTTGACTAATCGGTTAATCGACGAATCGATTAATCGGTGGTTGGTTATTTGTTTTTTAGACTTTCTACGATGGTGTCCATGCCGATGATTTCGGCGCAGGTAAAGCACGATGTCATAGAGACGCCTAAAATGCCATGAAGGTTTAAATTTTGACCGGTTAATAGCAAGTTAGGTATGGGCGTGCGGGGTGTTAACACCGTGGTCATGGGGCTGTTAAAGTCTTTTTGTATGCCATAGGCCGAACCTTTTTCTGTATTGGTATAGGTTTGGTACGATATAGGCGTACTGGTAAAGTTGGCCTCTATGCTATCGGCAAGCTGGGGTAGTATGGTTTTTACTACGTCAATGCATGCCTGTGTTTTGGCATTTTTCATGGCAACATAATTGTCGCCGCGGCGACCAATGGGTTTTTCTGCCCATGGTGCTACTTCGTCCCAACTCATGGGGGTAAGTAGGTCTAATTGCCTAATGCTATTGCCTTCTTTGGGCTGATAGTAACTTACCAATACACGGTCTGTTTTGCCCGGGGTGTATTGCCATAGGTTAGCGTCTTTATAAACGTATTGGTTTCTGCCTATGTACGGAATAGCATCGGGTTTTATTAGTAAATTGGCCGTAAACATGCCAAAGGTATTGCCCAAATTGTTAATTCTACGTCGGTAAATTTTGCGTATTAGTTCGCTCTCTTTTACCAACGATAGGGTATGAACGGGGTGGGCGTTAGTAATAAACCAGTTGGCTTCTAGTAATTCTTCGTTGTTGACTAGGGCGGCCACCAATTTGCCGTCTTTTTCTATCAGTTGAGTTACGGCAGCGCGGGTGCGTACTTCTCCGCCCATTTGCTGGATGCTATCGGCTAGTTTTTTGGCAATGGTAGAGCCGCCGCCTTGCAATCGCCAAGCACTTTGAATAAACGAATTGTTTATTTGCGCAAAGGTGTACAGGGGTAGATTGGGGGTTAGTTCCATTTTAAGGGAACAACCAGCCAAAACATCGCGCAGCAAGGGGTCGGTAATGGTTTCGTCTAAAAACGCCTTGGCGGATTGGGCAAAAAGCGATGTGCTGTAAAATTCTTCGGTATTGCGAGGTTGTAGGCTATCAAAAATATGGTCGCCTACATTTTTTAGCAACGAAAGGTATTGTTTTAGGTTTTCTTTTTGGTGTGGAAATTGTTCTGCCAAGGTTTGGTAAAATGCCTGGTGACCTTGTGCAAAAAAGAACGACTTGCCATTGATGTTTACCTCGTCAAACAAATTGTCCATTTTTTGCCAACTCAATCCCATTAAATCGTAATAAGAAAAAAGCGTGTGCAAAGGCTGACCCTCTTCTAAACCACCTACATAATGGAAACCTGTGTCGTAGGTTTGGCCTTTGCGCTGAAAAGACTGTATGCAACCGCCCAGCAAGGTGGCACGTTCTAGTACACACACGTGCATGCCCTTTTTGGCCAGCATGTATCCGCACTGCAAGCCGCCTAATCCGCTACCTATTATTACTACATCGTATTTCATTCGGTTGGTTTTTCGGGTTTAAAGGTGGTGTTGCGTTTGGCCACAATGTTTTTAAAGAATTGGAAGCGCATTAAAAGGTGGAACAAGAATGGTTCTAGGGTATAGGCCAGTAGTAGGGTAGCTGTCATGCCTATTAAGGTAATTAAACCAATGGATGCCATGGCTGGATGCGAGGCAAATACCAGCGACGATATGCTTACAATAAGCACTACTGCCGAAAGGAAAATAGCCGTTTTGTGCTGCATTAAAAGGCGGCCTTTTTCGCGGGTACTGCCCAATAATCCGTCTAAAATAAAGATGCTATAGTCTACGCCGCAACCAAATATAAACGACGATACAATGATGTTAATTAGGTTAAATTGCAATCCAAAAATACCCATCATGCCCTGAATTATGTACCAACTAAGCGACATGGGCATAAAGGCTACCAACGATAAGGTGATACTTTTAAATGACACCAACAAAATAATGAACACAAAAATAGACGATATGCCCAATATTACGTTAAAGTCGTTGTTAAGGATGCGTACCATATCTTGGGTATAGTAGAAGGGGTCGATAACCACGCTTCCGTTGCTTTGAAGCACCTTGCTATAGGTTTGGTAATAATTGTTTTTTTCGCTTAATACGGGTGTAAATAGCAAGTAATTGCCATCGGTATACTCCATGTAGTTGCACAATAAAGCATCTGGCAGAATACCTGCTGTAAGTAGGTTGTTGGGTTGAGGTGTTTGTTCGATGAGTGTAAAGAAAGGCTCAAACACATCTTGGGTAAAGCCATACGGTTCTGCTGCTTGTAGCAAGGTGCTTTTAACCGCTGCAATTTTAGCGGGTGTAAAATAGTTTTGCCACTGCTTAATGCGTTTGTTTTGTTCTTGTAGGGTAGGGTTTAGCATCGATGTGTTGCTAAACGATTTTACCATGCCTTGTTGCTTTAAGCTATCTAAATGTTGCATGAACTCAGCATGATAGGTTAAAGCGGTATCGAGCGATGGCGACATCACGGCAAAATAGGTAGAACGATGGCCCTGGGTGGTTTTATCGGCCAAAATATTAACCGATTTTACTACACGGGGATGATGATAACCAATGTTTTTTAAATCGGTATCGAACGTAACCCAATTGCAAGTATAGCAAGATATGGCAGTAATAATAAGTAGAACAACTACCAACCAACGTTGTTTTTCAAAGGGAAAGGTGTTGATTTTTTCTAACACGTTAAACGCTTTTTGTGAGTACGTGTTGGTTGCTGGTTTAAAAAATTGGGGTAAGAATAGCAAGCAGAACAAGGTGGTTCCTATAAGGGCAAACGTGGCAAATAGGCCAAAGTCTTTTAATAAGGCCGAATCGGTAAAGGTTAAGCCCATAAAGGCACCAATGGTGGTAATGCTACCCAATATAACGGGTTTGGTTTGCTCTCTAAGTACTTTTTCGGGATCGGTTACGTATTTATAGTGTGTAATAACGTGCAAGCAGTAACTTAACGCTACTCCTAACACAATGGCACCAATGCCCACTGCCATAAGCGACATGATGCCCTGCATAAAGTACAACGCACATAGTGCAAATAACATACCATAGCCCACAGGCATCAATAGCCAAAGTACCGTGGCTTTGCCTTTAAAACAGAACCAAATAAAGCAGCAAGCTAGCGCAAGCGACAAACCTATGGTCATGATAAGGTCGCTTTTAATTTGCCTAGAGTTAAATACACCTTGAATGGGCGCTCCATGAAAATACACCTGTATGGCGGGAAAATCTTGGTTTAACTGGGCAATTTCGTGCTCCATTTGTTTTACAAGGTAAGTACCTGTTTTAGAATCGAATCCTGTAAAATTGGGCGACAAAAAGGCAATAACGGTAGTAGAATCGGGGGTAAAGAAGTGGCTGTCAATTATTTTGTAACTGCCACCTATGGCACCTAATAAACCAGTTGCCTTGTCTTTTAGGGCATAACGCAATCCAGCAGGGTCACGCTGAATAAGTTCGTAGGTGTACATGCCGTCGGCGTATTGCAAATCGTCGTAGTTGCTTTCCATTTGTTGGACCACCTGACTGGGTGCAAATAGGCTGTCGAATACGGCATAATCGGCACTGTCTAGGTACAAAGGCAGGTTTTGGTACAAGTATTCAACTCCTTGTAACATCCACTCTTCTTCTACTTTGTACAGTACAGATTGAATGATGCTATCGGTATCGTTGGCTAGTAAATTTTGGCTAAACTGATCCATGGCAGCAGCTAGCTCTTGCGTATGAGAAGCACTGCTATCGTTGTGTTGCATTACCAAAAAGATTTTGTCTTTAACTTTTAGGTTGTTAAAAACCAATTGTTCGCTACTGCCTATGTTGCTAGATGGAAGCAGTTTAGAAATATCTTCTTCGTATTTCATTTGCAACCCAAAATAGGCAAAAAATACCGTGCTTAGCACTAGAATGGCATAAAATACGGCAGGGTACTTTTTAAAGTAACGGTATATGGCAATGGTAATGCGGTCCATGGTAGGGGATGGTTAAGCGGGTTTAACTTCGGCTTTTAATTCCATGCAAACTTGGTCGGTAAGCGATGTTAATTTGGCTACCATTTTCCAACCTTCTTCTATGGGGGTAAGTTGCAGGTTTAGTTGTAGCTGGGGATAATCGCCTGGGGTTACCAATGCTGTTAAGCGGCATTGGGCTATATAGGCCAATAAAAGGGGCTTGCCTAGCACTATTTCGGCGCACGATTTTATCATTTCGATGTTGCATACGCCGGGTGCAATGGCTTTTTCTGGAAAATGCCCTTTGTAAACTTGGCTAGTGGGCAGCATATTTAGCAAAAAGTACGCTTGGTTTTCGGTTATTTCTTGCTTTTGGATGCTGAAAAAATCTTCTCTCATCATGTGTTATACGTTGTGTGTGTTGCGCCAACTACTTACAAAATCGGGGGTAGAGGGGTCAAATAGCCCATCGGCCGTAACAAATAGTTGGGTAGAGGTGGCTTTAATGATGGTGGCACCATCGCTTTCGCGATAAATGTGGTATTCAAACTGCAATTTGGCGGCTTTACAAGGCACATAGGTAGTTTCTATCACCAATACATCGCCCATGTATGCCGAGTTTTTGTATTGTATGTGCAAATCTACTACCGGTACTACATACCCATTGTTAAAGATTTGCATATACGATAAACCAAATTGTTCGCCCCAAGCTTCGCGGCCTTCTTCTAAAAATTTTACGTAATTACCATGCCAAACCATGCGGATGGCATCCATCTCGTAAAAAGCAATTTTACGTTTTACTATGGCGGTAAGTTTACTCATTGATAAATATTTTCATTTGGCACGATACCACGGGGGTGTCGTTGACGGTGGTTTCTGCTGTAATAAGCGAAATGCCCATCACTTCCGATACCAACTGAATGTGAGTGCGTAGCATGCTGCCTGCTGCTGGCAATTGGTGGATGCGCAATTTTTTTATCTCGCCAATGTAGCCAAGCGGTGCTTGTTTGCCTGCTACAAAAAACGGATAACCGGCAAAAGCCGCAGCCGATTGAGCGATGTGCTCAATCAGGCCGGGTTCTGTCAATTTACCATTCGCGCAAAAAATGTTGTCCTCTTTTACCAGCAATCCGCTTTTTATGTCGGTGTCGGTAATTTGGTATACATGCGATACCATCACAATGGGTTCGCGTTGCGGAATGAGTTGATACAACTGCGTTCCTTCAAAAAGAACCGTATCTGTCATTATTTTTCTATGTTGTCGTAGATGTAATCGTATAACAAACCAAAGGTTTTTAGTTGAGCAATTTCGCTACCTTTGATTTTAACTTTAAATTCGCCTTCGATAAGAGCAACCATGTCTACAAGGCTAAGGCTGTCTAGTTCTAGGGTTTCTTTGATGTCTGCATCAGGAGTGATTACATCAGCTTCTACTTCAAATTCTTCAATAAGAACTTCGTTGATTCTTTCAATTAATTCTTGTTTTTCCATAATGTTTTATTGTTAAATGTTGAGTTGTTCAATCGTTAAGTCGTTAAGTCGTTTAGTCGTTTAGGCGATTCAAATGCGAGTGCCGTTAGCGGAGGTTGGAAATAGATTTATATGTGCAAAAACGTTAAGCAAAATGTGTTGTTTGAGCGAAGCGAGTTCACATTTTGTAGTTTTTGTATGTGTAAATCCCGACCGGGAGCGTTTGCCGAGCATTGAATCGCCGAAACAGAAATTCGTCGATTCGACAATCTATTACAGATTTCGAATGATTAAGGTTGAGTTGGTGCCGCCAAAACCAAATGAGTTAGACAAGAAGGTGTCAAATTGTTTTTCTACGCGGTCGGCAGGAATGTTCAATTTGGCAGAGTCTTCGTCTGGGTTTTCAAAGTTAACGTTGGGGGCAATAAAGCCGTTTTTCATCATAATCATCGAGTAGATTACTTCGCTGGCACCTGCCATCCACATTTCGTGACCGGTCATACCTTTGGTTGAGGTAACAAGTGGGCATTTGTCGCCAAATACGTTGTAAATAGCTTTGGCTTCGTTGCGGTCGCCTACAGGGGTAGAGGTGGCGTGCGCATTGATGTAACCAATTTCTTCTAAACCAACGCCGGCTAATTTAAGTGCCATTTGCAACGAACGGCTAGGACCGTCTACGTTGGGGTTAGAAATGTGGTCGCCGTTAGAAGAGAAACCATAGCTTAATACTTCGGCCAAGATAGGAGCACCACGTTTAACTGCCGATTCGTAGCTTTCTAGAATAACGGTAGCAGCACCACCACCAGGAACCAACCCGTCGCGGTCGCGGTCGAAAGGACGCGATGCTTTGGTAGGATCGCTCTCGCGGGTAGAGAAAGCGCTAATGCCATCGAAACTACCTACTGCGTATGGGTTAACTTCTTGAGCACCACCGCAAATAACAGTTTCTTGCAAGCCGTTGCGAATAAGCATAGCACCCAAACCAATGGCATGCGAACCTGATGCACAAGCACCCGATACGGTAAGGTTCATACCTTTTAGTTTAAAGATGCAAGATAGGTTCATGGTAACGGTAGAGTTCATCGATTGGAAAATACCACCCGAACCAATAAGGGTTGTATCTTTCTTTTCGAACATGGTTTCGATGCTTTTGTAAACAGGTTCTGCACTGCTGTCGTTGCCGTACATTAAACCTACTTCGTGGCTATCTAAATAATCTTGGTCGATGCCTGCATTTTTCAATGCTTCTGCAGTAGCAACGTATGCATATTTAGCTTGTTCTGGCATGTAAACGCGTTGACTGCGGCTTAGTACTTTCTTTAAATCGGGTACTTCTAGGTAAGAGGTAAGGGCAGAACGGAAGCCCATTTCTTTACGAACGGGATCAAAAATGATACCCGATTTGCCGTTGTACAACGACTCGCGAACGGCGTCCAATCCGTTGCCTAAGCACGAGTAAATACCCATGCCTGTAATAACTACTCTTTTCATAATAATGTATTTAATGAATCTTTAATCTCGTTATAGGTTGCTTTAAGTTTGGCCCAATTAGCACTTTTTTTGTGGGAAAGGGCGGCTATGTTTTGGAACAAGCGTTTGTTCCATTGTACATAGTACCAAGCCAACAAGGTGTAAAGGGGTGCTAATAACACCCACAAGACGGGTACCCACCAAGGCGCATAAATAGCGGCTAAAATAATGGTGGTAAGGTAAAAAATAGGAATGATAAATAGGGCGTTAATGGCAAACATAAAGGTGCCTTCCCACATAGGGTCTTCTTTGCGGAAGGTAAACGACTTACCAATTAACCACATAAACAAGTTGGGCCACAACGAATTTATCCAGAAGGGGAATAACAAGATAGAACCCAACATGGCCAATAGGTTTTTGCCCCAAGTAGCTTCTTTGTGCAATAGTTCGGTACGTGTATGTGCTTTTTTTATTTGCTCTTTTAACTGCAAAACCTTTTGGTAAAGCGCAGCAATTGCTTCGGGATTATTTTCTTTGGCCTTGTCTAAATCGGCTACCAATGCCTTGTCTACTAACAGTTGTTCGGGAAGATTGCCATAGGGCATACCTTTTTGGGCTGCATAGTCTTGGCGGAAGTTTTCGCGAATAAAATCGATGGCATCGTAGTTGTCTAAATCGGTAATGTTTAGCATCAAACCCTCTATTTGGGCACGTACCAAGGCATTGATTTGGCGGGTAACGGTTCGGGGTTTGGTTTGGTACAATTCGTAGTAGGGTTTTAACGAAATAGGTGTACCAAATTTTACCATAAAGTCGTTTTGGATACCAAAATAGTTGCTATAGTGGTTGCACGATGGCAAAATAAAAATTTCGGTTTGGAAGTTGCTTTTTTGTGCTGCTTCAAATGCCATACGAATGTAGGCTGTAGAGAAGAAACCTAACCAACGTTTGGTTTGGTGACCAGCCTCGGGGTACATCATAACGGTACCGCCTTCTAAAATGGCTTGTTTGGTAATGTTAAAGGTGTCTTCGTTGTTTTGTAGGGCAGCTTCGCCTTCAAAATCTAGGCGGAAAGCTGGCAGTAGGCCAATGGCGCGTAAAAATTTATTGGCAATGGGGTGCAAGGCAAAAACGTCTGCACGGGTAATAAAGTTGGGTTTACGATCGCGAAAGGTAAATAAAACTCCTAGTGGGTCGTTTAAACAATTTTGGTGATTAGAAACGATGATAGTAGGAGTGGTGTTGCTTGGAATGTTTTCTGCATTGATTTTGTAAGTTTTTCGATAAAATAGTTTATCGTGCAAAAAACGTAGATAACATTTAAAAATACGGTATAAAAATGGAATTTTTGCGCTCTTTTGTTTCATAAATTAATGTAAAAGTGCATACTAATGCATTTTGATTGCGAAAATACAAATAATAAAAAAATAGGCAGAAAAAATAGGGTTTAATTTTGTTAAAAAGCCCCTTTGGATTTTTCTATCTTATTATTTAGTAAGGTTTTATAGTTATTACAATTGTGTAACATGGCCGGTGTTAAAACCTACTACAAATGCCTGTACATTATTATAAAACGATTCTAGGTGCTGGTTTATTGTGTAGGATATAGGAAACTTGTAAAGTTTTTAAGTATCGATAGGCTTCGTCTTAAACAATATTAAAAAATAAATAACTACCTATACGAATGAATGTGTTTATTAAAAAAACATTATCTTCGCATCCTAAAGTTGCGATTAAGTGAGAGCAAAAACAAGTTTACTTGGATTTGCCGAGCGTGAGCAACTTCATGAAATGCGAAGCATTGAATAAACGACTAATCGGTGACGGACGCACGAGCCGTGCGTCCCTACTGTTTCGGCGATTCAATGCTCGGCAAACGCTCTCGGTCGGGATTTACACATACAAAAACTACAAAATGTGAACTCGCTTTGCTCAAACAACACATTTTGCTTAACGTTTTTGCACATATAAATCTATTTCCGACCTCCGCTAACGGCACTCGCATTTAAATCGCCTCAACGCCTAAACGATTAAACGATTCAACGATTCAACAATTAAAACAAAATAAACATGGAAAAAGTAAGTTATGCATTAGGTCTAAGCATTGGAAATAATTTGCTTAGCAGTGGAATTAGAGATTTAAACATTGAAAAATTTACCCAAGCTATTCAAGATGTTTTGGGTGGTGTTCAACCCGAAATGACCTACGACGAAGCCAAAACTACTTTGGATAAATTCTTTAGAGATTTGGCCGATAAAATCAATGCTCAAAACATTCAAGTGGGCAAAGAATTCTTAGAAAATAACGCTAAAAAAGAAGGCGTAGTATGCTTGCCTAGCGGTTTGCAATACCAAGTGTTGCAAGTTGGTAACGGTAAAAAACCAGGTGCTACCGACAAAGTTCGTTGCCACTACCACGGTATGTTGCTAGATGGTACCGTATTTGATAGCTCTGTAAACCGTGGCGAACCTGCCGAATTTGGTGTAAACCAAGTTATTCAAGGTTGGGTAGAAGCACTTCAATTGATGCAAGAAGGTGCAAAATGGCGTTTGTTCATTCCATCGGATATGGCATACGGTGCACGTGGTGCAGGTCAATCTATTCCTCCTCACGCTACCCTTATTTTTGATGTAGAATTAATTAAGGTATTATAAGATGAAATATGCTGCTTGTTTGGTAGCGGTGCTGATGCTTTCGTTATCGGCATATGCCAAAAAGAAACCAGCCAAACAAACCGAACCAGAAAAAGTAGTGCTTGCAACAGCGCTAGATTCGGTAAGTTATGCCATGGGAGTATTTATGGGTAGCCAAAGTGCTAAACATATTGAACAGCAAGGTTGGAAAAGCGATGTGTTTGCCAAAGCTTATAATGCTGCCTTGTTTGGTGCTGAGGTACAAATGACGCCCGATTATGCTAAGTTTTATTTGAATGAGTACGAAAAGAAACTTATTCAGCAAGAAAACGAAGCACGCAAACAAGCGCAAGCAGATTTCTTTGCGGCCAATAAAAAACGTGCAGGTGTAGTAGAAACCGCATCTGGTTTGCAGTATCAGGTGGTTAAAGCCGGTGTAGGCGAATATCCCACCCCTACCAGTAAGGTAAAAGTGCACTACGAAGGTTTTTTGTTAGATGGTACCAAATTTGATAGTTCTGTAGATAGGGGTAAACCATTAGAGTTTAGCTTAGATAGGGTAATTAAGGGATGGGCAGAAGGGGTTGCCTTGATGCAACCAGGTGCCAAATATACCCTTTATATTCCCTACCAATTAGGATACGGCGCACAAGGTGCTGGTCCTGTTGTAAAACCCTATTCGGCCCTTATATTTGAAGTAGAATTAATAGAAATTTTATCTAAATAAATTAGTATGAAAAAGATGTTAGTAAAAGTGTTAGCAGTAGCCGTTGCCTTGGTTGCTGTTACATCGTGTCAACACAAGTATACTGCAAAAATGGAAAATACGGCCGATACCTTGTCGTACGCCCTAGGTGTTACTCAATCAAGCGGTTTGGTTCCTTTCTTGCAAGAATCGTTTAGTGTTGATTCTACGCAACTAGACGATGTTATTAAAGGCATTACCAACGTGGCGCAAGCCAAGTCAGACAACGAAAAAGCCAATTTGATGGGTATTTCGCTTGGTATTCAACTTAAAAAATCGGTTATCGAAGCGCTTAATTATCGTTTGTTTAGCAACGATTCTACCAAGCGTTTAAACGAGACTTTGTTCTTTGAAACCTTTAACAAAGTGGCAAGAGGCGAAAGCATGGGAATGAATGCCATGGAAGCCAATTACTATGCAAACCTAACAGCTCGTCGTATTGTGATTGATACGCTAGAAGTAACTCCTGCTATTTGCGACTCGCTATCGATGGCTTATGCTATTGCTAATGCAGAAGGTTTTGGTGGTTATTTGCAAGAAACAGCAGGTTTTGACTCTGTTCAAGTGCTAAGCGTGTTGGATGCCATAGAAGAAACCGTTGCATTAACCTCTAGCAATGACCTAGCACGTAGTGTAGGTGTAAACATTGGTATGCAAGTGGTAGATAACATCTTCCCCATGATTGAAAAAGAATTCTTTGCCGATTCTGCCGATTTTAATAGAGATAACTTTTTTGCTGCTTTCTTTGCATCGATGAGGGGAGAAGACCTATTGCTAGACGAAATGGAAGCTGGTGCTATTATGCGTCGTGAAGGCGAAAAAATCTACGAAAGCAAAATGGAAGCCAATTACGGCGAAAACAAGGCTGCCGGCTTAGCTTTTCTAGAAGCGAATAAGGCTGTAGAAGGTGTAAAAGTAACTCCAAGCGGTTTGCAATACCTAGTGCTAAAAGAAGGTAAGGGTGCTAATCCTACTGCTACTAGTGTGGTTAAAGTACACTACCATGGCACCCTAATTGACGGTACTGTTTTTGATAGCTCTGTAAACCGTGGTACTCCTGCTGAATTCCCATTGAATCAAGTAATTGCAGGATGGACCGAAGGCTTGCAACTTATGAATAAAGGCGCTAAATATCGTTTCTTTATTCCTCAAGAATTGGGCTATGGTGGCCAAGATAGAGGGGTGATTAAACCTTTCTCGGTGCTTATCTTTGATGTAGAATTATTGGATATAGTGAAGTAAAAGTTTTTTAAGGGTAATTTTCTCGTTGCCCTTGTTCTCGAAATCCTCATTTACGTTAAGTAAACTCCGGTTTCTCGAACTTCGGGACGCCTAAAAATTCCTCCTTAAAAATTCTTTTACTGAGTGTAAGACTGGCTGACAATTTTTTGTCAGCCAGTTTGTTTTTTTGTACTTTTGCTGAACAATAAAATAACAACACAATTTAATAGGATGAAAGGTTTATTTTTGTTTGTTGCTCTGCTCACTTTGTTGGTGTCATGCAATACTCAGCGTTCTATTTCAGGAGAACAGGTAAAAAACCATGTAAAAGAAAAGAAGGAACGTCAAGGTTGGGATGATGCAAATATACATTTATACGGAGATATTGATTCTGTTTGGATAATGACTTATGCGGTGACAGAAGAATTAGGAAAGATTAAGAAAGGCGATTTAGTTGGTTCTCGTATTGTAACGTTTAACCAAGCAGGTGATGTAATGGAAATAGTATATTATACAATACAAGTAGACATTACGAGATTTGAAGACGGTAAAATGGTAACAGATACTATAAAATATGGCCCTAATGAGGTGTGGTCAACGAAAGCGATATGTTCTTACAACGAAGCAGGTAAGTTGATAGAGAAAAGATACCATTATTCTGAAGATTGGGAGGAACGCGATACAAAATACATATTTACGTACGATTCTGTTGGGAATTTGATAGAGAAAGCTTATTATGAACCCAGAGGTTTTGAGAACGAAAAATATACATACGCCTACGATTCTGTAGGTAATAAGATAGAAGCCGCTCGTTATGATGCTTCTGGTGTTATGCTATGGAAAGATACCAATACCTACGATTCTTTTGGTAAAAGAATAAAATACTTACATTATATAGCACCTGGTTCTATCTACGTTACGATGTATCCTATTTACGATGCTGATGGTAGAGAAATAGGGAATAACTATTATTCTGATGATGTGATGTATTTGAAATCGACTATTACCTACGATTCGGCAGGTAATATGATAGAGCATGCTGTGTATAGTGTAGACGGTGCGTTGTATGAAAAATCTACCTTCGCTTACGATACATCCAATAATAAGATAGAAGAGGCTCAATATCGTTGTGATGGTAAATTAGCAAATAAAACAAAATATACGTACGATTCGTATGGTAATGTAATACAAACTATTGAGTACAATGGTGAAAATGTAAAGCCAATTAACCTGAGAGAATATACTATTACTTATCGTTGATTTTTTTGTACTTTTGTGGCATGATGTTTGTAGATAAAGATACCATTTGTGCGGTTTCTACGCCTGCGGGTGTGGGTGGAGTAGCCATAGTACGTATTTCTGGCGATAAGGCCATTGCCATTGCCGATAGCGTGTTGCAACTTTCTAAACCTTTGGCCGAGAAAAAGGCGAATACGGTTTCGTTTGGCAGGTTGGTTAAACGTGAGTTAGGAGTTAGGAGTGAGGAGTTAGGAGTTAAGGAGGAAGTATTGGACGAGGTCTTGGTGAGCTTGTTCCGTGCACCCCATTCGTTTACGGGCGAAGATGTGGTAGAAATTGCGGTACATGGTTCTGTGTTTATTCAACGTGAGGCGATTAAGGTGTTGTTAAACGCAGGTTGTCGTATGGCAGACCACGGTGAGTTTACCAAACGTGCCTTTATGAATGGCAAAATGGACCTTTCGCAAGCCGAAGCGGTGGCAGATGTAATTGCATCGCGCAGTGCAGCGGCGCACAAAGTGGCGGTAAGCCAAATGAGGGGTGGTTTTTCGCGCAAGTTACAAACCTTGCGTGCGCAATTGTTGCAGTTTACATCGCTTATAGAACTTGAATTGGATTTTAGCGAAGAAGATGTAGAGTTTGCAGATAGAACCCAGCTTAAAGCTTTATCGACCCAGATTGAAACCGATATAAATCGCCTAATAAACTCGTTTTCTACGGGTAATGCCGTTAAAAACGGGGTGCCTGTGGCCATTGTCGGCGAAACCAATGCGGGTAAATCTACCTTGCTTAATTTACTGTTGCAAGACGATAAAGCCATTGTGTCGGACATACATGGCACTACGCGCGATATTATTGAAGATACCACCGATATTGGCGGTATGCTGTTCCGTTTTATTGATACGGCAGGTATTCGCGAAACATCGGATACCATCGAGAACTTGGGTATTAAGCGTAGCTATGGGGCTATAGAAAAAGCGCAAATTGTGCTTTGGATGATTGATGCTACGCAGGTAAGCGAACACATCGATTGGATGGCTACGCGCATTGTGCCCCGTGCCCAAGGTAAGCAATTGTTCTTGCTATTTAATAAAATCGATAAACTATCGGACGACGAAAAGAATGTGCTAGATGGTATGTTTGCTGAGGTTGATGCCCGTCGTTTTTACATATCGGCTAAATACGATAAAGGCATGGATGCTGTGCGTGATGCGCTTGTAGAGGCGTCGCACCTAGCGGAAATAGACGATAACGATGTGGTGGTTACCAATTTGCGTCATTACGAAGCGTTGGTAAAAGCCCAAACTGCCATTGTAAAAGTGCAAGAGGGGCTGGCTACGGGCCTATCGGGCGAGTTTCTGTCAATGGATTTGCACGATTGCTTGGACGCCCTAGGCAGCATTGTGGGGCAAATATCGTCCGACGAAGTGCTGGGTGAGATATTTAGTAAGTTTTGTATAGGGAAGTAAGAGTTGCGTTACAACTCTTTACGCAGTTGTTCTACTAAAATTGGGACGCCTACAGCACCACGTTCTTTGATGTGGGTTAGGGGATTGCTAATGATGGAGGTGTCTGGTGTGCCTGGGTCTACTAAATAAATAGGCACGTTTTTATCGCGCATATAGTAAACTAACGAGGCTGCTGGATATATAGCAAGGGATGTGCCCACAATGATTAAAATATCTGCTTGCTCCACAATTTTGCTAGCGAGCTGAAACATAGGAACGTCTTCTCCAAAAAACACAATATGAGGGCGTAGAAGTGCTCCGTCTTTGGCACGTGCATCGAGACTTTGTTCCCATTCTTGTATCTGGTATATAAGGGTAGGATTCTTTTCGGAGCGCAGTTTCATAAGTTCTCCGTGAAGGTGTAATACGCGTGTTGAACCTGCTTGCTCGTGGAGATTATCTACATTTTGGGTGATGACGCAAACATCTGCCCATTGCTCCAACTGCGCTATTGCAATATGCCCGTCGTTGGGTTTCTTGGTTAGCGACTCTTTGCGACGCATATTGTAAAATTCGATTACCTTATCTCTATTTATGCTCAATGCTTCTGGCGTACAAACCTCTTCTATGCGATAGTTAGCCCAAAGTCCGTCGGCGTCGCGAAAGGTTGCAATTCCGCTATCGGCACTCACGCCAGCCCCGGTAAACACTACAATTCGTTTCTTGTTACTTGCTTTTGGAGCATTTATCCATGTTTCAAAAGCACGAATAGTTTCTGTTAGATTAACTTCTTTCATAGGATGTTATTTGATAAAGTTGTCGAATGTAACAAATTTTAATGAAAAAGTCACTATGTTGGTGCCAATTAGAAATGCACAACGCAAAGATAATGTGAAAGGTGGGGTGAATTATTTGGTAAAGTAGGGAGAAAATTATATATTTGCCGAAAAAAGTAGGGAGAAAAACACATAAAGTAGGGAGAAAGTATGCTAACAGAATTGATAACCAAATATCGAGCATTAGGAATAGATAAGCAGATAGACTACGATAAATTCTATCTCTATTCGTTGATTACACATTCTACAGCAATAGAGGGTTCTACTATTACTGAGTTGGAGAATCAGATTCTGTTTGACCATGGCATAAGCTTAAAGGGTAAGAGCATTGATGAACAGCACATGAATCTTGACCTAAAGCAGGCATACGAAAAAGCGATTGCGTATGCAAAAGAACGCAAACCTATTACTACGGAAATGCTGATTTCGCTGGCTGCTTTGGTAATGAAGAATACAGGCAAAGAGTATCAGACTATGTTGGGTGATTTTTCGTCGGCGCGTGGAGAGTTGAGGTTGCTAAATGTAACAGCTGGAGTGGGAGGGCGTTCCTATATGAATTATAGTAAGGTGTCAACAAAGCTGGCGGAGTTGTGTGCAATGCTTAATACGAAAAGAGCAAAGGCATCAGAGATGTTAATAGATGAACTGTATCAGTTGACTTTTGATGCTCATTATCATTTGGTTACCATTCATCCATGGGCGGATGGCAATGGTAGAATGGCTAGGTTGCTGATGAATATGCTACAGTTTGAGTTTGGATTGATTCCAACAAAAATACTAAACGAAGATAAGGAAGCATATATCAAGGCTTTGGTGGCAACACGGGAAGAAGAAAACTTGGATATTTTTAGAACTTTTATGTCTTCTATGATGCAAAAGAATTTGCAGCACGAAATAGAAGCTTATTTAGGTTCTGTAGGAGAAGTGCATGAGCCAGGGTTTGAGTATGAAAGGGTTAAGGTGAAGAAAATAAAAAGTAGTGAGAAAATTGTGGCATTGCTTGCCGAAAATAGTAAGTTGAGTGCAGTTTCCCTTGCCGAAAGGATAGGCATAT
>JAFOFC010000018.1 GCA_017387515.1 Paludibacteraceae bacterium | reverse complement strand
TGGCCCGCATCTTCTGTTGAAACGTTACAAATTCTTCTGCTGTCTTCATAAAAAATAATAGTTGTAGTTTTAGCAATATTGCTTTCGCAAAGTTCTACCAAAAATACAACTATTACAACGGGTATTTGCTCGGAGGGTTACTGTTATCAAATGGATGTATATCCAACAATAATGCATCTTATAGATTGCGATGAGTATTATTGGAAAGGATTTGGTGTTAATGTATTAGATTCAATGGCACGCCAAAACCGTCCTGTCACAGAAAAAGAAGCATACGAATTATCAGATAAGTTGATTAGAAGTAATTACTTTAATTCCTTTGTTCATTAGTGTTATAATTAAATCCCTTCGTAACTTTTCGTTCCCTAAATGAGCAATTTACCCTTTTTCTATTTTCTGTTTAGGTGTACATTTATAAATGACAAACCCCTCTGGCACTTCGACAAGCTCAGTGACCGAGGGGTTTGGTGTTTTTTTATATAAGATTGACGATTACATCATGCCGCCCATGCCGCCGCCCATAGGAGGCATAGCAGGTGCAGGATTGTCTTCTTTTTTGTCGGATACGATGCAAGCGGTGGTTAACAACATACCAGCAATAGATGCGGCATTTTCCAATGCTACGCGGGTAACTTTCGCTGGGTCGATAACACCACTAGCCATTAGGTTTTCAAATACGTCGGTACGAGCGTTGTAACCAAAGTCGCCTTCGCCTTCGCGTACTTTTTGTACAATCACAGCGCCTTCTTTGCCTGCATTGGCAACAATTTGGCGTAGTGGTTCTTCAATAGCACGACGTACAATTTGAATACCAGTGGTTTCGTCTTCGTTGTCGCCTTTCAAGTTGTCAAGGGCTTCAATGGCACGGATGTAAGTAACACCGCCACCAGGAACAATACCTTCTTCGATAGCTGCACGGGTAGCGCTAAGGGCATCGTCTACGCGGTCTTTCTTTTCTTTCATTTCTACTTCTGATGGAGCACCAATGTAAAGTACAGCCACACCGCCAGCTAGTTTAGCCAAACGTTCTTGTAGTTTTTCGCGGTCGTAATCAGAGGTAGTTTTTTCAATTTGTGCTTTAATTTGAGCTACGCGAGCTGCAATGTTTTCTTTAGCACCAGCACCGTTTACAATGGTAGTGTTGTCTTTGTTGATGGTGATGGTTTCTGCAGTACCCAACATATCGATGGTAGCAGTATCTAGTTTCAACCCTTGTTCTTCGCTAATAACGGTACCGCCAGTAAGCACAGCAATGTCTTGTAGCATTTCTTTGCGACGGTCGCCAAAACCAGGAGCTTTTACTGCGCAAACACGCAAGTTAGCACGTAGGCGGTTTACAACCAATGCAGTAAGCGCTTCGCTGTCTACGTCTTCGGCAATAATCAACAAAGGACGATTGCTTTGTACAGTAGCTTCTAGCAAAGGAAGAATTTCTTTTAGTGAAGAGATT
Organism: Paludibacteraceae bacterium; assembly: GCA_017387515.1. GTDB lineage: Bacteria > Bacteroidota > Bacteroidia > Bacteroidales > Paludibacteraceae > Enterocola. The sequence continues at coordinate 5,985 of JAFOFC010000018.1, read as the reverse complement.
TTTTTATCGTGGATAAGTACCAATGGTCTTTCCATTACCACTTCCATTTTTTCGGTATCGGTTACAAAGTAGGGCGATAGGTAACCGCGGTCAAATTGCATACCTTCTACTACGTCAACGGTGGTGTCGGTACCTTTGGCTTCTTCTACGGTAATAACGCCTTCTTTTTTCACTTTGGCCATGGCATCGGCAATTAGTTTACCAATTTCGCCATCGTTGTTGGCAGAGATGGTAGCCACTTGTTCAATTTTGCTGATGTCGTCGCCTACTTCTTGCGATTGCGCTTTGATTGATTCTACTACTTTAGCAACGGCTTTGTCAATACCACGTTTTAGGTCCATGGGGTTAGCACCAGCGGCTACGTTTTTAAGACCTACCGAGATAATGGCTTGTGCTAATACGGTAGCGGTAGTAGTACCATCACCTGCGTTATCGCCAGTTTTAGAAGCTACTTCTTTTACCAATTGAGCACCCATGTTTGCGTTGGGATCTTCTAGTTCAATTTCTTTGGCTACGCTCACACCGTCTTTGGTAATGTGAGGTGCACCAAATTTTTTAGCCAAAATAACGTTTCTACCTTTAGGACCAAGGGTTACTTTAACTGCGTTAGCCAATTCGTCTACACCTTTTTTAAGTAGATCGCTGGCTTCGATATCGAATTTAATTTCTTTTGCCATAATTATTTTTGTTGTTTAGTCGTTTATTTGTTCGCTTCGCTCACGTTTAATCGTTTAGTCGTAACGATTCATCGATTATTCACATTCGTTCATCAATACGTTAACGATTCAACGATTCTGCAATTTAATGACTTTCGACCTTGGACATTTATACAATTGCCAAGATGTCGCTTTGACGCATGATTAGGTATTTTTCGCCTTCCCATTCAATTTCGGTACCAGCGTATTTGCCGTAAAGTACGGTGTCGTCTACTTTTACTACCATTTCTTCGTCTTTGGTGCCGTTACCTACAGCAATTACTTTGCCTTGTAGGGGTTTTTCTTTGGCTGAATCGGGTAGGATAATGCCGCTAGCGGTTTTGGCTTCGGCTACTGCAGGTGCAATAAGCACTCTGTCTGCTAAGGGTTTAATGTTCATGGTGTATATGATGTTTAGTTGTTAAGTTGTTAAGTTGTTTAGTTGTTTAGTCGTTTAGTCGTTGATTCGTGTTTTTAACGATTCAACAATTTAACGAGTAAACGTTGCGCAGCAACTATTCTATTGCAATTTGTGTGCCAAAACAAGGTTTGACCGATATACATAAAAAAAGGTGACAAACTGTCACCTTTTTTTATGCTATGTGTAGTTACATTATTCGGCTGGAGTAGCAGGTAATTCTGCAGGAGCAGCAATAGGAGCTTCTACAGGAGCAGCAGCGGCTTCAATTTTATCTTTTAGGCTAGAACCTTGTTCTGCATTTTTATCGGTACCAATAAAAGCAGTAGCAGCAATACAAAGCACTACCATAATGGTAACCATGGTCCAAGTTGCTTTTTCTACAAAGTCGGTAGTTTTACGCACACCTAATACTTGGTTAGACGACGAAAAACCAGAAGCTAAACCACCGCCTTTAGATTTTTGCGAAATAACTAAAAGAATTAACAAGATGCCGACAATAACGGCCAATACTACTAATACGGTAAACATACTATTTAGGAATTTTGAATTATTTTGGTTAAAAATCGAATTTGGTCTGCAAAGTAAGTATTTTTTTCTGGATATTTCAAATTTAATTTTTCAAAAATGTGCAATGCTTTTTCGTATTGCCCTTGTTTGATGTAAATTTTTGCCAAACTTTCGGTAAATACACTTTCGCTTACCTCGTTTTGCGTAAGGTTTTGTGGCTCCTCGTACTCAAATTTATCGGAAAGATGAATTTTTGGGTTGCTAGCAATAAATTTGTCAATTAAATCTTGTTGTTTAAGCGGTTTGATAGGTTCTTCCTCGGGCAACTCGGTAAGTTGGTAGGGAGCAGGTTCCTCGTTAAATCGTTTAATCGTTGAATCGTTGAACTGTTGAATTGTTGAATCGTTTACGGCAACCGCAGGGATGGCCATGAGTTGTTGCAATACATCGCGATGATAGGTACTAAGTGCCGCCTTTTGTACAAAGGCTTTAAACCGCAAATCGTTTACGTTCCACAAGTTTTTGGCATACAAAATGGTAAACGTAGCGCAATAAGGATACATATCTGCCAACTGCTGGATGTCAGATAAGGTACTTTTGTTTAATTGCTCTGGGTGGGCTATGTAATGATTCAGTTCTGCAGTAGTCATGTTACCAATTGGCTACGGTGTTGTTGTAAATGTTTTCGCAAATTTCGTCTACCAGTTCGTCTATTAATTGATCTTGTACATCGGTTAATAACAAATTGCTATCAAAGTTACGATAAGCACTGTAACTGCGTTCAAAATCTTCTTCGTGATTGGTATTGTTGGTGTATCGTACATTTACACGTAGGGTAATACGTGTTTCGGCCGATAACGAATTAGAGGTCATACCCATGGGGGCTACGTCATAGCCTGTAATTTCGCCAGAAAGTTCTAAATCGCCATTACGGTCTACCAAACTAAGGCGTGTTTGACGGGTATAGGTGTCTTTTAATTTTTCGTTTAGTACCGATGTAAGCGGAGCATACACCATGGCGGCATGGTTGGTAAAATCTTCTATGGCAATGGTTTTAATTTTGTCGTAGTCGATAACCGTACCGTTAAACTTATACGATATGGTGCACGATGCCACCACCAAACACAACAAGGTGCTTGCTATGTAACTCCATTTTTTCATTCCAATCCGTAGGTTTTTATTTTACGATACAACGTGCGTTCTGAAATGCGCAAATCTTTGGCAGCAATGCTGCGTTTGCCGTTGTGTTTTTTTAGGGTTTCTTGAATCAGTTTTTTCTCCATTTCTTCTACCGATAACCCTGGGTCTTCTTGGTATTCTTGTACCTCAATAAAGTCGTCGTCTGCTTCTAATGGATGATTTTGAGCCATAGGTAGCAGGCTGGCTTCTGTATGGATAACCGTTGGCTGAGGGGTTGAATGGCTCTCTTTTTGCTGTTTCATCAAGTTTTTTACCGTTTGTTTTAATTCGTCCATGTCTTTTTTCATGTCGAATAATACACGGTATAAAATTTCGCGTTCAGAGCTAAACGATGTTCCCTCGTCTTGTTTAGGGTTAACCAATTGGGGCAGGGTGGTTTCTGCCTTGTCGGGCAAGTATAATTGTAGCACATTGGCATCAATTAGGGTATCGGTTTCGATGGCCGATAAACGTTCGGCTACATTCTTTAATTCGCGAATATTGCCTCGCCAATAGCATTCTTTTAGCAGTTGTTGTGCCTCTGGAGTAAGGGTAATAGCGGGTCGCCTGTTTTTTTCGGCATACTCGGTAGTAAACTTGGTAAACAAGGGCACAATATCGCCTACGCGCGATCGCAAAGGCGGAATTTGAATGTGGATGGTATTAAGACGATAGTAAAGGTCTTCTCTAAACTTACCTTCTTTAATGGCTTGGGGTAGGTTTCTATTAGTAGCAGCAATAACGCGCACATTGGTTTTTAATACCTGCGACGAACCTACTTTAATAAATTCACCTACTTCCAAAACGCGTAACAAGCGGGCTTGGGTAGAAAGGGGCAATTCGCCTACCTCGTCTAAAAAGATAGTACCCCCATCGGCCACTTCAAAGTATCCTTTACGGTCTGTTAACGCACCGGTAAACGATCCTTTTTCGTGTCCAAATAGCTCTGAATCGATGGTGCCTTCTGGAATAGCCCCGCAGTTTACCACCATGTATTTGTTGTGTTTACGAGCGCTGTATTGGTGAATAATTTTTGGAAAGTTTTCTTTACCAACACCGCTCTCGCCAGTAATTAGTACCGATAAATCGGTATTAGCTACCTGCACCGCTATTTGCATGGCGTGTAAAAGTTCGGGCGTGTTGCCAATAATGCCAAACTTGTTTTTTATGTTTTGTAGTTCGTTAGATGCTATCATCTTGGTTGTTGCGTTGTTTTACAATGTCAATGGCCATGTAAAGTGCTTCTCTAAACGAGGTAGGAGAGGCTTGGTTTTTGCCTGCCTTGTCGTAAGCGGTGCCGTGGTCGGGCGAGGTACGCACAACGGGCAAACCGGCTGTAAAGTTAACCCCATTTTCCATGGCTAACGTTTTAAATGGAATAAGGCCTTGGTCGTGATACATGGCTAAAATGCCATCGTATTTGTTATAATTATCACTGCCAAAGAAACCATCGGCGGGTAGGGGGCCAAAGCAAATAATGCCTTGGGTGCGCAACTGTTCAATGGCAGGTTGGATGATGTCTTTTTCTTCGTTACCCAATACACCACCATCGCCAGCATGTGGATTAAGGCCAAGTACGGCAATTCTAGGTTTGTCTATGCCAAAATCTTGTTGTAACGATAGGTTGAATTGTTCTATTTTGCGTACAATTTTTTCGGTAGTCAATAAACTGGCCACTTTGCTAATAGGAACGTGTCCTGTTACTACGGCTACGCGTAGTTTGTCGTTGGCCAAAATCATCAGCGCATCGCCTTCGTTGCCAAATAGTTGTTCTAGGTATTCGGTGTGTCCTGGAAAACTAAATTGAGCCGACTGAATGTTGTTTTTATTGATGGGTGCTGTTACTAACGCATCAATTTCGCCTTCTTTTAGGTCTTGCGTAGCGCGTTCTAGGGCTGCAAAGGCGGCTTCGCCTGCGGCCGAGGTAGATTTACCTAAATCTACTTTTACCTCGTCGCCACAGCAGTTAATAATATTGATGCGGTTTTCGTTGGCATCAGCTGGCTTATTGATAAGGTTTAGGTTGATGTTTACGTTGGTTAATTTGCGATGATAGGCAGCTACTTTTGGTGAACCATATACAATGAGGGTACATAATTCGGTAATGCGGTTATCTTCTAAAGTTTTTAAAATAACTTCGTAGCCAATACCATTTATATCTCCGTGGGTAATACCAATTTTTAGTTTATCCATAATTATTCTATAGGTTTAATGGTGTACAATGCCGCTTCTAGTTGGCGCATGGCATTGCGTTTGTATTCGTTGGGCGCATAAATAAAGGCTTCGGCCGTTATAATGCGTTGATTTTTTTGGTCAAGGCAGCTTATGCTTACAAATGGGCCACCCATAAAATCGCCTTCTACGCGCCACATACCTTGCATACGAATGGCGTACTGGTTGCTAGCGGTGGCTGTTTCGCCCCAAATGGGTGGCTCAATGCGGTATTCGGTGGTCATGTAAGAGTTTTCTACAGGACCAGGAATGTGCAATTTCATGACCGAGTCGCGTTTTTGCAAAATTTTCTCGCGCGAGAACGCATCTTTTTCGGTATAAGGATAGCTGTATAGTACAATGTTTCGGTTCATGTTACCAGCCGAATTAGATATCCACATAAAGTTTTCGGCTTTTTTGCTACGGTTCATGTTGCGAGGCACAGCCATGTAAAAGCCCATGTGTTCTTGTACTTTTTCTACCATGTTTTCTTCTGGATAACGTAGGTGGTGCTTGATGGCACGGTTGCGTTCTTCTTTTTCAAAGTAATCGGCAATTTGTTGTTTGTATTTGCCAATGGCAAAGGCAACCTCTTCTGTAGTAGGGCCTTGAATGGTCATAATGGCTTGGGGTTGCGACCATTTGTTTTCTTCGGTTTTAATTTTAACCTTAGAATAAGCTCTGCCGGCATCTATCATTAACACATTACGTGCTGGCTTAATAATGGAGGTAAAACCATCAAAATTGGTGCGCGATATGTTAAACATGGGTTCCGATTGGGGCAAACAAGGCACGTCGTGGTTAAGTATCTGAATAATAGAATCGCCTACATTGCTTTTAAAAACGTCCTCGTTGATAACTAATAAAATCTCGTTTGCAGTGCCGGTTGCACTGGGTAATACACTGCCACCATCGCACGATGTGCACAACAGCATAATAGCGCTGGCTATGGTATAAACTATTTTTTTCATG
>JAFOFC010000017.1 GCA_017387515.1 Paludibacteraceae bacterium | reverse complement strand
GCTGAAAAATTCAGCGAATTGGTAGAAAGTGAACTAAACTTTGTAACCGAACATGTTATTGGTATTGCTGCTGATACCGACGATGAAATGAAAAAAGACCTTAACGCACACTTCTTGGGCGAAGCTACCGAAGTTGGTATGTACTTGGCTATGAGCCGTCAAGCCGATCGCGAAGGTTATCCAGAAATTGCAGAAGCATTTAAACGTTATGCGTTTGAAGAAGCAGAACACTGTGCTAAATTTGCCGAACTATTGGGCGAAGTAGTATGGGATACCAAAACCAACTTAGAAAAACGCATGAATGCCGAAAGTGGTGCTTGCGCCGACAAAATGCGCATTGCTAAACGTGCTAAAGAATTGAACTTGGATGCTATTCATGACACCGTTCACGAAATGGCTAAAGACGAAGCACGTCATGGTCGCGGCTTTAAAGGTCTATTTGATCGCTACTTTGGTAAGTAAAGCTACCGAAATAACCAATTGTTCCATAAAAAAGGGGCTGATTTAATCAGCCCCTTTTGTTTTATCGTTTACGCATGCTAGGTGGTAGCGTGTAATCTACATCATCATCATCGTCGTCGTCTGCCCAATCGTCCCAGCCTATGGGGTCAACAGGCGTGTTGCCTTCGGCAGGTTGACTGTTTTCTTCGGGTTCGATGGGTTCTGCTGTTTTTTCTTTTTCGGGTGTGGGAAAATCAAAATTATTGCCGTTATTGCTTGGTTCGCCATCAATGATGGATTTAATTTCAAAACCAGTAGCAATGATGGTAACGCTCATTTTATCTTCCAAATCGTCGTCGTAGTAGGCACCCCAAATAAACTCAATGTCCGAACCAATGGCATTGATAAAGTTGGTAATTTCGTTGGTTTCGCCTGGAGTAATTTGGTTATCGTGCGATGTTTTGGTGTACAAAAGTACCCTTTCTGCACCTCTAATGTCGTTATCGTGCAATAGTGGAGAATTAAGTGCTTCTTTAATAGCGGTGGTTACTCGGTTCTCGCCCGATGCATAGCCGGTGTTCATAATAGCAACCCCACAATCGCGCATAATGGTAGAAACGTCGGCAAAGTCAACGTTGATGTAGCCGGTGGTGTTGGTCATGTCGGCAATGCTTTTAATGGCCTCGCTTAAAATCTCATCGGCTTTAGCAAAGGCATTATCTAAGCGGTAATCGCTGTATATTTTTACCAATTGTCGGTTATCAATAACCAAAAGCGCATCTACGTTTTTGCGCATTTCTTCAAGTCCTAATTTGGCTTTTTCAAACTTGCGTTTTCCTTCAAATTCAAACGGAATGGTTACAATGCCAATGGTTAGAATGTTCATTTCTTTGGCAATGCGGGCAATAACGGGGGCCGCTCCTGTACCCGTACCACCGCCCATACCGGCATTGATAAAGGCCATGCGGGTATTGTCCGATAAAATGGTTCTAATTTTCTCGATGTCTTCTTCGGCCGATAATTTGCCAACCTCAGGATTGCCTCCTGCACCTAAGCCATGGGTTTGTGCATCACCAATTTGTACTTTAACGGGTACGGGCGATTTGGTAAGGTCTTGTACGTCTGTATTAAAAATGGCATAGGTTACGTTGCTAATGCCTTGATTGTACATGCGGTTAACAGCATTACTGCCGCCACCACCCGCTCCAATTACCTTGATAAAGGTGTTGGATACATTTCGCTCGTTAAATAATATAGGATCTTGGTTCACAAAATTGTTTTCCATGGTAGGTGTGTTTTAAGGTTAAAATAAGGTTCCTATGGCATTGTCTAATGCATCGTCAATTTTTCCTTTTGGGAAAATTTTAGTCCAAGTAGAACTTTTTTCTACTCTACAATCGTCTGTAGCATTCATTAGCATGCTTAACAGGGTGTGGTATTTAGGTTGATTGCAAGAAAGCGATAACTCATCGTTGTTGATGATGTTTATGGCGTCTGCTATGCGCACTTCAAGGTGGGTTTTCTCGGCATACCAATCGGCTAGGTATTTTAATTTACAGGCTCCGCCAGATAGTACAATTTTGCATCCTTCCGACGATAAATGCCCCTCTCTTATTAGTTTAGCAAGAAACTTGCGGGCGGTATCGTTAACGCGTTCCTCTATCATGGTTGATAGTTCTTGTAGGCTAATGCTTTGGTTAATATCAAAGGGCCCGTGAGGGTTTAAACTAACGCGTTTGTTGGGAAACTCTATTTTTTTTGCTTGAGCGTACCCTAATTTCTTTTTTAGTTTTTCGGCATGATTAAACGATAACCCTTTGTATGTTAAATCGTTACTAATTAAATATCCGCCCATGTTTACCATCCCTTTAATATCGTCATTGCCTTTAGTACGTAGGATGTAACTAGTGGTTCCTGCTCCCATATCAATAAACAAGCAGCCATTGTTTTGTTCGGCTGGTGTTAAAAAGATGTCTGCCTTGGGAGTAAGCAGGTTGGGCATCGATAGTAGGGTCATCGACTCTTTGCGCTTGCCGTTTACACTGGCCAATAAAACCTCCCACTCTTTGTAATTGTTATCTAGGGTAAGGTGGCTACTAAATACATAAAGCTTGTTAATGGGGATGTTGGTTTTATTGGTAAGCTTTTTGCACATGGTTTTTATCTCGTACAGAATGCTGTTTACGTCTTTTACTTTTCCTTCTGTTACAGCACCGGTACGTGTACTTACTTCTTCTACCCCCATAATTTGAATGGTTTTATTGGGCAGTTTTTGGGCAATGGCACCTATAATACTTTGAGTGCCAATGTCTATGGCGGCTATGTAGGTTGGCTTACTCATGGTTTTCTATTTTTGTACAAAAAATAAGTTCGTCGTATGTAATGGTAATTTGTTTGTATATTTTAGGATCGTTTTTGTGGGGGTATTGTTGGTACCAAGCGCGCAATTTCTCTAATTTTTGTGCGTAGTTGGTTAACTTGCCTAATTCTACGTAGGCAACCCCTTGGTTACAGGTTAGACGTATGTTTTGCTTGCTGTCAACGTGAATTTCTGCAAATAGTGTAGCCCAATCGTTATCGGCTAGCAAATAGTTCATAAAGTGGTACAACTCGTTTTGTGCCATATCTTTGCTAACCTCTCCCGTAACGATGGGGGTGTATGCCGTAAACAGATTAGAAACGGGCATAATGCGTTGTTCGTTATCGATGTAATAGCTTTTGCCTTGGTTGGGCAACACACGAAACAAGGGGCATCGTTGGCATAAATCAATGTGCAGATTACCATTGTAACCCATGTAGCAGTCTACCGCTTTAATGGGGCTTAGTTTGGCAATGCTTTGCTCTATTTGGTCCGCCTCTGCAATGCCTATGGCTTTGCCAATGGGGTAAAGCTGTTGTTTTTGTAGGTAATCGTAAATGGTAGCTGTGTTTACAAAACGGTGGGTTGTACTATCTTCTATGCATACCACTACTTGTTTGCACATTATTTTTTGTTCGGGCTTATCAAAATAAATCAGGGCAAAGATGCAATAACCTACCATCAAAACAATTAGCGTAATGATGGTAACTAGCGATAGTATGTGTTTGGTTTTGCTATTCATTGCTTAGCGATTCAATGTATTGGGCAACCTTAGGTACTTCTTGATCAATGTTTCCAGCCCCGATGGTGATGAGTACGTCAAAGGTATGATTTTTTAATTCTTCTACCAAGGCCTCTTTGGGGCTGCAAATGGTTTTGTTTTTGTGGGTGATGCTTTTGGCAATAAGCTGACTTGTAACCCCTTTAATAGGCAACTCGCGGGCTGGATAGATGTCTAGTAAAATAACATCGTCCAATAAACTTAAACTTTGCGCAAATTCGGGGGCAAAGTCGCGGGTGCGTGTATAAAGGTGAGGTTGGAACACGCCACATATTTTTTTATCGGGGTACAAATGGCGAATGGATGCCACGCATGCTTGAATTTCGGCAGGGTGGTGGGCATAGTCGTCAATGTACACTTTCTTGCTGTTTTTTACTTGTATGTCAAAGCGACGTTTGTTGCCTTTAAAAGAGGCTACCCCTTGGCGTAGTTGTTCGTCGGTGGCACCGTTTAATTGGGCAATGGCCATGGCTGCCACGGCATTTTCTACGTTAATCAAAACGGGAACGCCCAATTCTACTTGCTCAATACGTCCTTTGGGCGATACAAAGTCAAAAAACAACCTGCCGTTTTGGGTGGTAATGTTTTCGGCATAGTAGTCGGCTTGCTCGCTGGCCGAATAGGTAGCTACTTGTACATCGGTGTGGGTGGTAGGAATTAGTTCCAATCCCTTTTTCATGACCAAGGTACCCCCAGGTTGAATCAGCGCTGTAAAATCGGCAAACCCTTTTAGCAGTTCTTGGTGACTTCCATAAATGTCCAAATGGTCGGCATCGGTGGCGGTAATAATGGCCATTTTTGGCGTCAATCGCAAAAAAGAACGGTCGTATTCGTCGGCTTCTACCACCACGTCGTTGCTTTGTTTGCTGGTAAGCAAGTTGGTATCGTAATTTTTGGCAATGCCGCCTAAAAAGGCATTGACTTTTTGCGCACGTTGGTTAAGCAAGTGGGCCAATAGGGTAGAAGTGGTGGTTTTGCCGTGTGTGCCCGCTACGCAAAGCGCATTTTGTCCGTGGGTTAGTTCGCCCAATATTTCGGATCTTTTTAGCAAGGTAAAATGACCTTGCTGAAAGAACTGCAATTCGCTATGGGTGGCAGGAATTGCGGGCGTGTAAATAACCACGGTATTTTCGATGTCCATGAATCGAACCGGAATGTGGCTGATGTTATCGTCATAGTGAATTTGAATGCCTTCTTCTTCTAAGGCTTGGGTAAGGGGCGTGCGCGTTAAATCGTATCCGCCTACCAAATGTCCTTTTTGTTGAAAATAGCGTGCTAATGCACTCATGCCAATGCCTCCAATGCCCAAAAAGTAGTATTGACGCAATTGGGTAGGTTTATTTTCTTCTACTTGTGATGTTTCCGCTGCGACGTCGCAGTGGGTAAGTTCAGGTTCTTCTGTATCTTCGCTTGCATTAGCCTCGGCAGCAGGTTCCAACGGGATGGTGGGTAAATTAATCAGTTGGAACACCTCGTTGGCAATGCTACTTGCTGCATGGGGACGAGCAAAATAAGTAATGTTTTTGCGCAAAGTAGCCAATCGTTGTTCGTCCTGAATAAGGTGCAAGGTTTCGGCAATCAATTTATTGGGTGCCTCGTTATCGGTTACCATAACCGCTGCGTTGCGTTCAACTAGCGCCAAGGCATTTTTGGTTTGGTGGTCTTCTGATACGTTGGGCGATGGCACCAATATGCAAGGTTTGCCCAGTAAACTTAGTTCTGAAATAGAACTTGCCCCTGCACGCGATATCACCAAGTCGGCTATGCTATAGGCTAAGTCCATGCGGGCAATAAAATCGGTTATTACCATGTTTTTAATGCCCAACGAACCGGTTTTTTGCCTAATGTCGTCTATGTAAAACTTGCCGGTTTGCCAAATTACTTGCAAGTTATCGCGGTGTACAATGTATAGTTGTTCAAGGTCTTTTAAAATGCTTTGGTTGATGGTGCGTGCACCTAAACTACCCCCAATAATAAGGACAGTTTTTTTCTTGGGCGAAAAACCAAAGAACTGATAGCCCTCGCTGCTATGGCTTTCTACTTTTAGTAGGTTTTGTCTAATGGGGTTACCCGTCATGACAATGTTTTGAGCGGGAAAGAAACGTTCCATATGGTCGTACGCCACACATATTTTTTTCGCTTTTTTGCCCAAAATTTTATTGGTAATGCCTGCATACGAGTTTTGCTCTTGAATAAGGGTAGGAATGCCTTTCTTGGCCGCTTGGTATAGCACGGGGGCACTAGCATAACCTCCTACACCAATGGCAATGTCGGGTTTAAAGTCGGCAATAATTTTTTTTGCTTTCGATAAACTCTTAAATAGGTTTTTTATAACCGTAAAATTTTTTGGCGTAAGCGAACGGTATAGGCCTTGAATGGGCAAGCCAATGATATCGTATCCTGCAGCAGGAACTTTCTCCATTTCCATTCTACCTTCGGCCCCTACAAATAAAATGGTAGCATCAGGGTAGGCTTCTTTGATGGCATTGGCAATGGATACAGCAGGAAATATATGTCCGCCAGTACCGCCTCCGCTAATTAATATGCGTTTATTGGTAGTATTCATAGGGTTTATTCTTGGTTGATGGTTGTTGTATGGTCTGTTGGTTCTATAGGGGTGTTGTTGGTGTCTTCTTTGGCCAATAGGGCCGCTTGTTCTTTTTTAATGCGTTCTTCGTTATGAGCGCTAATGCCTAATATAAGTCCAAAGCAAAAGGCGGTAACCAGTAGCGACATCCCCCCTCTACTAATTAATGGCAGGGTTTGTCCTGTTACGGGGCCAAGTTCGGTGGCAACCGACATGTTGATAAATGCTTGTAGCACAATAATCAGTCCCAAACCAATTACCAATAAACTTTCGGTGGCTTCGTTTGGTCCACAACGTCGGGCAATTTTTCCTGTTCTTGCTAAAATAATAACGTATAGTAAAATAACACAAATGCCGCCAAAAAAGATGCCGTATTCTTCTATCATAACGGCGTAAACAAAGTCAGAAAAAGCCAAAGCTAAATAATCGCGTTGTATACTATTGCCCGGTCCGCAAGGGCTTATGCCGTTGGCAATGGCTATTTTAGAGTTGATAATTTGTCGGTTTGAGTCGTCTATAACAATGGTTTTATTGCTTGACTGATTGGCTGTGCTTTCGTTGTGTTGTACCAGGCGGCTTACCCATGTATCTACGCGTTTGGTTATTTTGTTTTCGATGTTGAATGCATACGATCCCCCTATAAACAAACCGCCCACTAGTACAATGATGCCTATTAAACTAACAATGTATTTCAATGAAACCCGCCCTATATACATCATTAAAATGGTTACCCCAAATAGTAGAAAAGCGGTAGAAAAGTTTTGAATCATGACCAAAAAACAGAACAATACCAGTATGCACGACATGATGCAAAAAGGCTTGATGGTCATTTTCTTTTCTTTGTGCGTATTAAAGTAGCCAAGAATTTCAGAAAACAAGATAACAATGGCTACCTTGGTAATTTCTATGGATTGAATTTCAAAACCAGCAATAACAATAGACCTACTAGCATTGTTAACGTCTTTGCCCATAAACGATGTTAATATAAGCAAGATAAGCGACAGCAAGGGAATAAACCACAACCCTAGTCGAATGCTTCTAAAAGGAAATTGGTGCACCACCAGTATTATAACAAAGGCAAAACACAAATGTTTTAGGTGCCCCCAAAATGGCGATAAGTAGTCGTCGTGTCGGTAGGCACTGCTACTAATGGCACTAAACATAACCATTCCCGAAACAATGAATAACAAAATGATTATTGTCCATAAAATGGCATCGCCCTTGAATATTTTCCTTATTAATTCTTTCATTACAATGCTTTTACGGTTTCTTTGAACAAGCGTCCTCTGTCTTCGTAATTTTTAAATAAATCAAAGCTTGCGCAGCAAGGCGATAGTAACACCGTATCGCCTACATGGGCTTTTTGATAGGCCGCTTTTACGGCATCTTCCATAGAGTGGGTACTTACAAATGGAATGCCCAATGGGGCAAAAAAGTTTTCTAGTTTGCTGTTGTCGGCACCCATAAATATTAGGGTGTGAACTTTTTCTTTAATCAGTTGTTTAATTTCGTTGTAATCGTTGCCCTTGTCAGTACCACCTAAAATAAGTACTGTAGGGGTGCGCATACTTTCTAGCGCATACCAACAAGAGTTTACGTTGGTAGCCTTAGAGTCGTTGATAAATTCAACTCCCCTTACGTTGCATACCGATTCTAAACGATGCTCTACGCCAGAGAACGTATGCAACGAGTTGCGAATAGACTCTTTTTGAATATTAAACGATGCGGCCGATAGGGCTGCTGCCATCGAATTGTATAGGTTGTGTTGTCCTCTTAAGCCCAATTCTTCTAGTTCCATTTGCAAATCGCCGTTGTTGGTACCTAAGCACAAGGTGTTTTCTTGTGTGTAGGCGGCAATTTGCGAACCACTTTTAAGCGAGAATGGGCGTTTTTGTGCTTTGATGGCAATTTTTTCTAGTTCTTTTTGAATAATCTCGTCGTCGTTCCAGTAAATAAATACATCGTCTTCGGTTTGATTTTGGGTAATACGCATTTTGGCGTCGATGTAGTTTTGAAACTTGTATTCGTAACGGTCTAAGTGGTCGGGGGTAATGTTAAGCAATACACTAATATCGGCCTTAAACTCGTACATGTTGTCTAGTTGGAAACTGCTTAATTCAATAACGTAATAGTCAAAGTTCTCTGTGGCTACTTGGTAGGCAAAACTTTTACCTACGTTACCGGCAAGGCCTACGTTCAACCCTGCATCTTTTAGCATTTGGTAGGTAAGCATGGTAGTGGTGGTTTTTCCGTTACTACCGGTAATGCAAACGGTTTTAGCGGTGTTGTACCTGCCAGCAAATTCTATTTCAGAAATAATGGATGTACCCAAGCCTTTTAGTTGTTGTACCAAGGTGGCTTTGTTGGGTATGCCAGGGCTTTTAATTACCTCGTCTGCCTTTAAAATACGTTCGGGGGTATGGCCATTTTCTTCCCAAGCAATGTTGTATTGCTCAAGCATGGCTTTGTATTTTTCTGGAATGGTTCCTGCGTCCGATAAAAAAACGTCGAACCCTTTTACTTTGGCTAGAATAGCGGCACCTGTACCGCTTTCGCCTCCTCCTAAAACAACAATGTATTTGCTCATACTAACGTATTTTTAAGGTAAGAATGGTAAATATGGCTAAGGCTATGCCTATAATCCAAAAACGGGTAACAATTTTAACCTCGTGCAACCCTTTTTTCTGAAAATGGTGGTGAAGCGGCGCCATTAAAAAGATGCGTCTGCCTTCGCCGTACTTTTTGCGGGTGTATTTAAAGTAAGAGGTTTGCAAAATAACCGATAGGTTTTCCATTAAGAATATTCCGCACAATATGGGTAGTAGCAATTCTTTGTGAATAAGAATGGCAAACACGCCAATAATGCCTCCTAAAGCCAAACTACCCGTATCGCCCATAAATACCTGAGCAGGGTAGGTGTTGTACCACAAGAAACCTACGGTGGCACCAATAAAGGCAGCCGCGTAAACTACCAATTCTTGGCTATAGGGTATAAACATAATATCCAAATAATCGGCAAAGAATACGTGGCTAGATACGTAAGCCAAAAAGGCTAAAGCTACTCCAATGATGCTGGATGTGCCTGCGGCCAGCCCGTCTAGCCCGTCGGTTAAGTTGGCTCCGTTAGAGGTAGCCATCACAATAAAGATGGTAAGCAAAATAAAGAATATCCATGCCAAAAGCTCGGCGTGTTCGCCAGCAAAGGCAAATAGGTCGGCATAGTCTAAATTATGTCCAGAAAAAAATGGAATGGTAGTTTGGGTAGATTTGATGGCTTTGGCCGATGGGCTGATGTTGTCTACGTTGGTGTCTATTTGCTCTAACGCTTCTCTGTTGCCATCGGTTACTTGCTCTACCACTACCGATGCGGGACTAAAAAATAGGGTGCAACCTACAATTAGGCCTAGTACAATTTGTCCTGCTAGTTTGGCTTTGCCAGGAATTCCATCCTTGTTTTTCTTAAATACCTTGATGTAATCGTCGCAAAAACCTAACATGCCTAACCAAATGGTGGTAAATAGCATAAGCAATAGGTATAGGTTACCTAATCTACCAAATAAAAGGCAAGGTACTATAATGGCAATTAAAATGATGATACCACCCATGGTTGGGGTTCCTTTTTTGCTTTCTTGCCCTGCTAACCCTAATTTTCTAATTTCTTCGCCAATTTGTTTCTTTTGTAAAAAGCGAATAATGCGTTTGCCCACAATCATCGATAAAAAGAGCGATGTAATTAAGGTAATAGCAGCTCTAAAAGAGATGTAATTAAACAATCCTGCTCCTGGAAAATCAAACGCCGATTCTAAATAACGAAACAAATAGTACAACATGTTTATAGGTTTTTAAGTAGGTTTTCTAGTATTTTTTTATCGTCAAATGGGTGTTTTACCCCTTCTATTTCTTGGTAATTTTCGTGGCCTTTGCCTGCTACAAGTATTAAGTCGCCTGCTTTAGCCAATCGGCAAGCTGTTTTAATGGCTTGTTCTCTGTTTTCGATGCAAATTACTTGCTTTTGTTCTTCTTTGTCTAGCCCTTGCATCATATCGTTTATAATGTCTTCTGGCTTTTCAAAGCGTGGGTTGTCAGAGGTAATTACTAATTGTTGGCTTGCCTTGTAGGCTATTTTTGCCATTTCGGGGCGTTTGCCTTTGTCGCGATTGCCTCCACAACCAATAACGGTAATGATATTGCCGCTTTTGTGAATCTTTTTTAGGGTTGCCAAGGTATTAGCCACAGCATCGGGTGTGTGTGCATAGTCTACAACAGCGGTTACGCCATCTTCGCCATAAATGGTATCCAAACGTCCTGCTACAGGGGTTAGGGTGCTCATTAGGCGCAATATTTCGTCGGCTTGGCTATGAAGTAAAAAACTAGCCCCGTATACGGCCAATAGGTTTTGTGCGTTGTAGTCGCCCACTAACCTTACTGCCACTTCTTTGCCATTTATTTGTAGCAGCATGCCTTCTAGTCCTTCTTCCATTATTTTCCCCTTAAAATCGGCAGGGCTCTTTATGGAGTAGGTGTATACGTTGGCCTGGGTGTTTTGTACCATGATTTTGCCATTTTTGTCGTCGGTGTTAACCACGGCAAAAGCATGGGGTGGTAGGGTGTCAAAGAATTTCTTTTTGGTGTTTAGGTAGGCCTGAAAGGTTTTGTGGTAATCCAAATGGTCGCGCGTAATGTTGGTAAAAATAGCACCGTCAAAACAGATACCAGCAATGCGCTCTTGGTCTATTGCATGCGAACTAACCTCCATAAAAGCATAGCGACAGCCTGCATCGGCCATTTGTGCTAATAAGGCTTGTAAACTAACCGCATCGGGGGTAGTGTGTGTGCTTGGAACGGCCTCGTTATCAATGTAATTGCACACGGTCGATAGCAAACCTACTTTGTGGCCTAGTTGCCTAAATAAGCGGTATAGTAGGGTGGCTACCGTGGTTTTTCCGTTAGTGCCTGTTACGCCTACCATAATCATTTTTTCGGATGGGTAATTGTAAAAGGCGGCTGCCATGTTGCCAAGGGCTTCTGGGCAGTTATCGGTAACTACGTAGGTAACATCCGCTTCGCGTTCTTGGGGCAACGTTTCGCACACCACTACGCTGGCGCCTAACTCGATGGCTTTGGGTATGTAGGCATGTCCGTCTGCTTGGGTGCCTTTTATGGCTACAAACGCACTGCCTGCTTGCACCAACCTAGAGTCGGCAGTAATGTGCTTTACGGTGGTTGATGTGCTGCCTATTAGTTGGCTGTATGTTACGTATTCTAATAATTCGTATAGTGTTTTCATTGTTGGCAAGTTAAGGTAATGGCGTGTACATTTTCGGTGGGGGTTCCTGGTAGAATAGATTGCTCTTTAATCAACCCAGTTCCATTAACAGTTACTGCAATGTTTTGATTTTCTAGCACATACAGTGCTTTTTGTATATCCCACCCTTTAACATTGGGTATTACATCGGTAATTTGTGTGTCTAGTTCTTCTTTAGCTGGTGTATGTTGTTTGGCATCGCTTAATTGCCACGTGGTGTTGGTAATGCTGTCGTTGCGTTGCGTTTTCATGATGTAGGCTTTTTCTGCCACTTTTTTGTACACTTCGCCACAAATGGTGCCTGTACCTCCTCGTTTGTAATCGCGGGCATACACAATGCAAGTGTACGTAGGGTTGTCGGCAGGAAAATAGCCACAGAATGTAATTTGGTGGCGGGTTTTTCCTTCTTTGTTCTTTTTGGTTCCCTGTTCAAAGATTTGGGCGGTACCTGTTTTGCCAGCAGAGGTAAATAGGGGCGATTGCATGTTGCGGGCGGTACCGTGTTTTACCACCCCTTCTAGTATGCCACGCATTTGGCCTAATGTTTTATCGGATGCAATCTTGGGATTGATAACTTCTACTTCTGTGGTTCTATAAACCTTGCCGTCTTTTAGTATCTTTTCGGTAAATAAGGGTTTTACCATCACGCCATTATTGGCAATGGCGTTGTATAGCATTAGGGTGTAGATGGGTGGTACTTGTGTTTCGTAGCCAATTGACATCCATGGCAGTGTGGTGCCGTACCAATCGCGTTTTCCGGGTGTTTTTATTTTTACGCTACCGTGCCCAGGAATTTCCATCTTAATGGGCTTTGTAATGCCTAGTTTATGTACACCATCAACAAATTTTTGTGGGTTTTTGCCGTAATGTTCTACAATTAGGGCCGATACCCCTACGTTTGATGATTGGTGCATAACGGTGGGTACCGATGCTACGCCAAATCCTTTTCCGTTGTGGTCGCGCATCCATCTGCCTGCAAACATCATTTTGCCATCTTGTGTATCTACCATGGTGGTAGAATCAATGTAACCGTCTTCCATGGCTACTAAAAACGATATGGTTTTAAAGGTAGAGCCAGGTTCTACTTGGCTAGCCACAGCAAAGTTTTGCGATTCGGTGTATTCTTGCCTAATGGGGTTCCACTGCAAGTTAGAAATGGCTTTGATTTTGCCCGTAGCGGTTTCCATTAAAATAACGCAACCTCTTTCGCTTTCGCTCCAAGCAAGGCGTTCTTTTAGCGCACTTTCGGCTACCTCTTGTAGGTCGATGTTAATGGTGCTCATTACGTCCATGCCGTCTTCGGGCTCTTTGGTAACAATCATAACATTGCGACCAGCTTTGCGGCGTTTAATGCCAAGCCCGTCTTTGCCACGTAGTAGGCTATCGTAGGCAAGCTCTAGCCCATTTTTACCCCTGCCTTCTATGCCGTACACGTCGCCAATGGTGCGCGATGCCAACGAACCATAGGGTCTTTCTCTTACAATGCGTTCGTGTACCGAAAAACCGCCTTGTATGGCACCTCTGCGTAAAATAGGGAATTGTTGAACCTCTATGTAATCAAGGTACGATACGGGTTTTGAATAGAGCCTGTGTTGGGCTTTTTTGCTACGATGTGCTTGGCGTAATTGTTTTTCAAAATCCTTGGACTTTCCCCCAAATTTGCTGGCCAACGAATCGGCTAAATCGCCTACATGTGTTTCAAAATAGGTTTTTCCTGTTTTTTTATCTACTACGTCAAGGGCTTCTACGCGTGTATCAAAGTAAAGGTGGTAGTAGGGAATAGAACTAGAAAGCAACCGCCCATCGTCCGATAGGATATTGCCTCTTTTGGCAGGAATGGTGTCGGCTTGTGGAAAGTGACGTTTTGAAAGTTTTCTAAGTTCGTCTCCTTCAAAGTATTGTATGGTTACAATTTGATTGATAATAAGCGCAAAACCAAAGGTAATAATGGCGTAGATAAAAAAGAACCGACGCACAAATGGTTTGTTCTCTCCCGTAGGAAGAGATTTGCTTTTTTTAAACGTAGCCAATATAAAGACAATTGCTACTAGCGCTACGTATAAAAACACCCATATGTAGGGAAGCCATTTCATTGCTTGTCTGTTTCTTGTTTTGTTAGATTAATTTTATAGGCTGGCATGTTTTCTTCAATCAAATTTAGTTGGTGCTTGTTTACCAACTCTTTGATGGTGCCAATTCTACTTATTTGCAATAGTTTGGACTCGTTGTAAACAGAAATGTATTTTTCGTTGTTCAGTTCTTTGCGTAAGCGGTGTATTTCTTTATAGCTTTGCTCGCAAATCATTCTATTGTTCATGTAGAAAAATGACAAAATAACAATCAATACAATTACCCCAATTTGGCGAGCAAAGAATTGCTTGCTAAATATATCACCGGTTAAAATCTCTTTTAAAATATTACCGATTTTGGTTTTTTTGTTTTGATTCTCTGTGCCTGGCATGGTTAGTATTTTTCGGCGATGCGCAACTTAGCACTTCTGGCGCGTGGATTAGCGTTTATTTCGTCGTTGGTGGGTATAATTACCTGTTTGTTTATTAGTTTAAATGGTGTGTTTACTTTTCCAAAAAAATCTTTGTCTTGTTTTCCTTCAAAGTTGCCGGTCTTTAAAAAGTTTTTTACCAACCTATCTTCTAGCGAGTGGTAGGTAATAACGGCAATTCTTCCGCCTGGTTTTAGTACGTTTAGCGCACCTTGTAGCATTTCTTTTAGGGCGTCCATTTCTTGGTTTACCTCAATGCGTAATGCCTGAAAGATGGGTGCTAGTTGTTTTTTGCTTTCGCGACCTAAATAAGGTTGCAGCAGGTTAACCAACTGAAAAATGCCTGCTATGGGTGTTTGGGCGCGTTCTTTTACCAGTGCCTTGGCTATTCTTCTGGCTTGTGATATTTCGCCGTAATAGTAGAATACGTCGGCCAATTGTTCTTCGGTATAGGTGTTGATTACCTTTTCGGCTGTTAGGGTGGCCGATTGGTTCATGCGCATATCTAACTTGCCGTCAAAACGAAACGAAAAACCGCGCTCTGCCTCGTCAAAATGGTGTGACGATACGCCTAAGTCGGCCAAAATACCATCTACGCCGTCTACTTGGTAGTAGCGCATAAAGTTGGTAATGTACCTAAAATTAGACCAAACAAACTGAAAATGATCGTCGTTGGGAATGTTTTGCTGTGCATCTTTGTCTTGGTCAAAACTGAATAGACGACCGCCGTCTTTTAGGTGACGAAGAATTTCGCGCGAATGCCCACCGCCGCCAAAAGTTACGTCTATGTAGGTGCCGTTAGGCTGAATAGACAATCCTTCTATGCTTTCGTGAAGTAAAACGGGGGTGTGGTAGCTGTTCATTTGTTTGTCTGTTACGTTAGGTTATATAACTGCGAATAAATGAACAAGGTTATCTTTTTGTTAAGTATTCGCGATTATTTTTCGATGTTTTTTCGGGCGTTTTTCATAAGTTGCTCCATTTTGGATGCGAATAAATTGGCGTCTACAAAGGTTTCTTCTACCTTGCCCAATGGCCAAATTTCAATTGTGGTATCTCGTCCAATAAACCGAATCTCAGCGCCAATGCCAATAGCGGTTAAATAGCGCTTAGGGATAAGCATACGGCCGTTATCTTCTAGTTCAATGCGGTCGGCTTCGGCTACAAATTGGCGAAAAATCATGTCTTCTTCTCTTACCCATGGGTTTAGTTGTTCGCGAAGCTCGCTTATGGTGCTTTCCCATGCGGTTGCCGGATACAGAACAAGGCAATCTTCAAACAGCCCTTTTCGTAGGTAGAATACCTTCTCGTCGCCTAAAAGGCGTCGAAAAGTAGCCGGTAAAAATGCCCTTCCTTTGGCATCTACTTTGGCGTCGCTATTTCCTATTAACGAAGGTGTCATGGTACTTGTTCTTATCGATGGTAAAATTACTGTCTTTTGCGACACTTTGCAACTTTTTTAGACACAAATCCCCACAAAGTTATTAACAATGCTCGGGCTGCGCCCTCGCGCCCTTGCGTCGCTGGTTGCTTCGCAACGTAGAATCGTTAAATCGTAAAATCGTATCAACTCATTATCGCATCACCGATTTTGTTTCGGCGCTGCATTCAAAGCCTACGCTCTTCGCGGCATTTTTGCTTTTCCTCGCTAAAAATGCGATGTCCGCTTCGCTTCTTAACGCATTTTCTTAACGCTCGTCGTACACAAAAATGTATTCCCGCTCAATCACGATGTCTTTTCATTGCATCGCCTCACCGCCTCAACGCCAAAAGTCGCAAGTCGAAGGTCAAAAGTCAAAAGTCGCAAGTCGAAGGTTGCTGAATCGAAGAATCGTTGAATCGCAGAATT
Organism: Paludibacteraceae bacterium; assembly: GCA_017387515.1. GTDB lineage: Bacteria > Bacteroidota > Bacteroidia > Bacteroidales > Paludibacteraceae > Enterocola. The sequence continues at coordinate 38,558 of JAFOFC010000017.1, read as the reverse complement.
GTTAATTCCTAATTATTCAATGCTGCGCATTTCATGATTTTTCTCGTGACTCTGCATAGTCAATGTAAACATTGCCTCTGCTCTCGCTACTCGAAAAATTCCTAATTCCTAACTCCTAATTCCTAACTCCTAACTATCTCGATTCACCGATTAGTCGATTAGTCGATTCGTCATCTATTCGGGCCCTTTGATATTTCTTTTGCGACTCGGCATAATCAATGCTGGGCACTTCGACAAGCTCAGTGACCGCATTGCTTCTGCTCTCGCTGCTCAAGAAACTCGACAAGCTCAGGGACCGAATAGGGTCGCCTCACCAACTAAAAAACACCCCAATAGTTTGTATATTTGCTAAAATTTGTATATTTGCATAAATTTTGATTAAATGGCACAAGTAGCGCAGATAAACATCAAGGGCGAATTAACCAAACGCATGAAAAAGAAGCCTAATTGGTTGTTGGTTAAAATAGCTCGTTGGTTTTTGATTGAGGATTGGCTCAATAAACATTTGCAAGAAATTGGTCCGCTAGAGGGGCTTGATTTTATGGAGGGGGTGATTCGCAATTTAAACATTAACGTAAAAGTTAATGGACTAGAGAATTTGCCCGACGCTAATGAGCGCTTGTTGTTTGTATGTAACCATCCGTTGGGCGGCATGGATGTGCTTTCTGCTTGCTCGGCGGTTCGTAAGGCTTGTCCTAATGGCTTGTTGATACCTGCCAACGATTTGTTGATGCAGCTTACTGCCATTAAAGATATGCTGATACCCGTTAATAAAGTGGGTGGTCAAAGTAAAGACTTGCTAGCCAAGGTAAATGCGGCGTATGCTTCTAACAAGCAAGTGATGTTTTTTCCATCGGGAAAAGTGTCGCGTAAGCATCCCGATGGTATTTACGATGATGCTTGGAAAAAAACATTTGTGTCTAAAGCCATAGAGTTTAAGCGCAATGTGGTTCCAGTTCATATCGAGGCCCAAAATTCATCGTTTTTTTACCGATTGGCCAACTGGCGTGCCAAAAGGGGAATAAAACTGAATTTAGAGATGTTGTTTTTGGTACGCGAAACCCGCAAACAAACCAATAAAACCATTACGGTTACTATTGGCAAACCCATTGATTGGCAGCAATTTGATGCGTCTAAATCGGCCAACGAATGGGCGCAAGAAGTAAGAAAATTAGTCTACGAATTATAAGTCCATGGAAGAAATTATAGCTCCTGTAGAACGTGAATTGATTAAAGCGGAATTAACCTCCGATAAGTTTTTGCGCCCAACCAACAAGGGTGGTAATTTAATTTACGTTACAACGGCCAAAGAGTCGCCCAATATTATGCGCGAAATTGCTCGTTTGCGCGAATTGGCTTTTCGTTTAGCGGGGGGTGGTAGTGGTAAATCCATGGATATGGACCAGTTTGACTGGATGGATCGCCCGTATAAACAATTGTTTGTATGGGACCCTCAGAACGAAGAAATTATAGGTGGCTATCGTTATATTTTAGGCAAAGATGTAGACTTTTTAGCGGATGGTCAGCCCAATTTGATTACATCAGAAATGTACCTTTCGTCGCCTAAATTTATCAAAGAATATTTACCTTATACCTTAGAGTTGGGACGTAGTTTTGTGCATCCCGATTATCAGGCGTCTAAAATGGGGGCTAAAAGTTTGTTCTCGCTCGATAATTTGTGGGACGGATTGGGGGCTTTAACGGTGCTTTTACCCGATGCAAAATACCTGTACGGAAAGGTAACGGTTTATCCGCATTATAACGCTACGGCAAGGGATTTGATTTTTGGTTTTATGAATAAGTATTTTCCTGATAATGAAAATCTTATCTCGCCAATAGACCCGTTCGAAATTGCCTATACGCCTGCACAGATTGATGCTATTTTTACGGCAGAAACCTACAAAGAAAACTACAAAATATTAAACAAAGAAGTGCGCTCGTTGGGCGTAAATATTCCTCCTTTGGTTAATGCCTATATGGGTTTGTCTCCTTGTATGCGTTCGTTTGGTTTTGCGGTATATCACGATTTTGGCAACCTAATTGAGTGTGCCATTATGATTCCGGTCGACCAAATCTACGAAGAAAAATATACGCGTCATGTGGCAACCTTTTTGACAACGCACGAAGCTCCTTCTGTATAGATCCTTTCTAAAAAATTAACAAATGCACCTATTATCTACAATAATAAGGTGTATTTTTCGTTTTTTACTTGAAAAATAGTGCGAAAAAATATAACTTTGTATTCTTGCCATACTATGCAAATATGAAAAAATCATCTATACAAAAAATCGCCTTCTTGGCGTCTCTGCTTTTAACAGCCATTACTACACAGGCTGCGTATACGGTTGCTGTATTTGAAACAGCTGATCCAAGTAATGTTAGGCATTTTGAGTTCACGTCTGCGGGAACCAATGTTAGTAATCAACTAATAGCCAATATCGATGCTCCAGCACCATTAGGAGATTGTTCGTTTTGGGTGGGGCAAGATCAGGCGCAAGTTCCTGGTGTCTCTGCTACTCAATCTGTTGCGTCTATCATGGGCGGAACTAGCTGTTCGGGCACATCGTTTAGTTTTACTATCTATGCAGGTGGAACCGATGCTAACTACAAACCCGAAAACTTTAAGTGCATCGATACGGCAGAGTATACCTACGGCATGGCTTGTTGGCCCAATCAGCTAACCAATAATTGTTCGGGTGGGGCATCATCGGCGGCTAATCATATTTTTACCAAAAATGGCAATGTTTGGACGTATCAATTCCCTGTAAACGACCCTGTTTCTACGTTTAAATTGCTAAAAAGTGCCGATGGCGCTACTTGGGCATGGGATGCAGGGCAGTTGGGACACTCGTTATCAGGTACTCAACTAACAGCAGGTACGGGTGTTTCTATTGCGAATAATGGGCAAGGAGATGTTTCGCTTAATTTGCCAGGGCTTCAACAAGGTGATTATGTAACCCTTACCTTGCAAAAAGATGGGGCTGTTTATGCCTTATCGGCCGAATATATGGCTAAACCTATTTTGGAAAATACTAGTCAAGTATGCGGCGTAAACCCTGTGGTGTCTTGCAAAGTTAAAAACTACAATCCAGCTGTTTATACCTACACGTACATCGTTAATGGAGGAGCCGAAACACCGCTTGCCTCTGATGTAGTAGAAGTACTTTATCCTACACGTTTTACAGAATATAGCATCGTGGTAGTAGCCTACAAAGATGGCTCGCGCGTTACCTCTGATGTGTTAGAAGTATTGGTGCCAGCTAGGGTAGCAGAACCTGTTTTGGTAGCAAACACGGCTGCTTGTGGCGCTGAAATTGGCTTTACCATTGCCAATTATTATGGCTATGGTGCTGGGGTTACTTTTGATATTCCTGCTGGCTATGTGCAAAATGGCAATGCTATATCGTTGGCTACCAGTCCTGTTAATGGAACTACCTATACGCTGTCTATTACAGCCAACGATGGATGCACCACAGCTGTTAGTGCCCCCGAGAGCCAAACGTACATGGCAGAACCTGCGCAACCTACCATACAAGCTAGTTCGGTATGTAATAAGTTGACGTTTGAGGTGGTTCAACCCGAAGCCACACATCGCTATCAATGGCTAATAGACAATGCTCCTGTTCTTCCTACCGACAACGTGTATACCATAACCAGTGGTACGCACGGTGTATTGCATACAGCTACTATAATGGTTTTTGCGCCCAATGGCTGTTCTGCAGAAGGAACACAAACGGGTACCTTCTATGCAACCCCCCAAAAACCTGTTTTGCAAGTAGATGAAGGGTGCGATAAAGATGTTGTGTTTAAACTAACCAACTACGATGCTACGGCTAAGTATAAATGGACCATATCTACCTCTACGGGTATTACTCAAACAGTAGTACCACAAAATGGTACCGACCAATACACTGTAGCGTCGCCCATAGAAGGAACGGTTTATACCATGCAGGTAACAGCGTGGCGCGATATGCCAAACGGCAATCAGTGTTCGGTTACATCAGATGCCGTGCAACAACAATGTAAATTAGAACCAGCTGCACCCGTAGTTTTACAACCTGTTTATCAAGTATGTCAACAAGAAGGTACTAAATTGTGGGCCGACTTGGTACGTGTGTCATCTGGTTGTACCTTGGTGTGGTACGATATGGATGGCAATGAATTGTTGGTATCGTCCGATGCGTTCTCTTTTGATATGAACGTTCCAAGCGATCTTGTACAATACCAAGTGGCTCAAAAATCGGCTTATGGTTGCGTAAGCGATATGGTAACGGTAGGCGTTCGTGTAGAAGAAAAACCAACAGCATTTGCTGGTCCCGATATGGAAATTTGCTCGGCTGCTACGGGTGTTAGATTGGCAGAAGGCGAAGTAGAGAACCCCAATATGGACTATTCGTGGTCGCCAGCTAGCTATTTGGTAGATAACCGTGTAGCATCGCCTACCTTAACACACCTAAATGTAAATCCAGACGACGAAATAGAATTTACTCTTACGGTGTCTAACAAGAATTTGCTTTCTTGTAGAAGTACCGACAATGTAAAGGTAAAAGTATTGGCCTTGCCACAAATTACCATTCAAGAAACCACCACGGGTATTATTGACGTGTGTGATGGTACAGCAGCGGGTGTTACCCTTGTGCCCGAAAGTGGTATTATCTACAATTGGATAGACCCTGATGGTGTGTTGGCCAGTAAAATGAGCACATCGGCCATTACCAACCCCATTGTGGCAGATGCTACTATTTCGGTAACGGCAACGCGTCGTACTGCCAATACAGAATGTGTAAGCCAACCCCAAACCATCCAGTTTAAAAAAGTAGATTTACCGGTATTTAGTGCAAGTGGTGGTAGAGGCGATCAACTTTCTGTTTGCGATGGAAAAACCATTCAATTGGGCGAACAAGGCAATAACCAAACCGAATATCGTTGGGAAAGTATTCCTGCTGGCAGGTTGGATAGCAATATTCCTAATCCATACATTACCGTTACCGAAGATGTTACTTACAAGGTAACTGCTACCTTAAAACAAGAGCCCCGTTGCTCTACTACTAGCACGGTGTACGTAGAACGTGCGGCATTGCCTACGCAATACACCTTGTCGGCAGAAAGTACCAATCTTTACTGCGAGGGTAGTGGGGGTGTTACCCTCATGTTAAACAGTTCGGACGATTACATTGAATATGCGTTGTATCGTGGTGGAGTAGAATATCAAACTTGGCAACAAGGTACCAATGGAATTATGCGTTGGACCAACGTAACCTCTGGTATTTATACTGTTAAAGCACGTGTTATTAGCGCCAATCCAGAAGAACAATGCGCTGCCGATATGCTGGGTCAAGTAGAAGTAATTGAAAAAGTAGCACCCAAAGTGGCCATTAGCAGTGTGGGCGATGTAACTTGCCCTGGCGACGAAACCGTAGTAAAATTATCGTTTACTGGTGAGCCTCGTTTCTATGCTAATGTCTTGATTGATGGTGTATTGCAGATTGTACAATCGGACAATCGTGAATACGTGTTCCCATATACCCCTCGCAATTATACCGATATAAAGATATTGCAAGTAACCGATAATAATTGCACCTACGTATATCCCGAGGATGAACAACCCACCCTTTCGTTTGACATCGTAAACATGGACGATTTTAAAATCCATTCGTCCGACAGTCATGCTAAGATATGTCCAACGCAACCCGTAACCTTGTCTATCAATTATGTTGTTAACCCTGACGATGATGTAGAGGTTATTTGGTCTACCGACGAACGCAATGTTTCGTCTATTCAAGTAGCACCCTCTGTAACTACCACGTATTCGGTAGAAGTGCATACCAATAATGGTCGATGCGTGTTCCAAGAAAGCATTACCGTTCAAGTAGCAGAGATAAGTGAATTGTCGATAACCGGATTAGAAGATAAATTCTTCTGCTCTACCGAAACCGACGTCCCTATTGTAGGTATGCCAGAAGGTGGTAAGTTTACGGCCGATTATCCAGGTTTTGTAAATGGTGGCTTTCTATATCCCAATGTAGTAACCCAACCCGGTAGTACAACCATTAAGTTAACATACGAGGTTAACAACGATGGTTGTAAACAAAAACTTGAAGAAACTGTTATTGTGGATTATGTGCCAAACGATGTAAACTGGTGGGTAACGCCCGTGGCGCAAGAGCCCGATAACAAAACGTTTTATAAATATTGTATGCCCGACCCCGATCAGCCCGTTAAAAAGTTAACCTTGCAAGGGTATCCCATTCACCCCAATGGTTACTTTACCATTTTGAGTGCCGATAATACGGGCCAAGGTACCATTCCTTACCAAGTGGAAATTGTAGAGAACGATAAAGAACGCTCGTTGTGGGATATTATTAATTTGTCTAGTGGCGAGTATAATATTATTTATACCGTTCCTGTTAATACGCAAATGGGTTGTGCCGCATCGTCAGACTCTAAAAAAATCATTATCGATCCCAAATTTCAAGAGGTTATCGATAACGATAGAATCTACTTGCGTAATAGTAAAGGTCAGGTAACCAATGTGTTGTGTGAAAGCGATACAGAAGCAACCTTGTATGCCGACATTCAGGCACCTGGTAAATATTCGTTAAGCATGCCTAGTATGTTGGTGTCGCAAGACGAAAATACAAGTATCGCAACTATCAATCCTTCGGTAGTACAAGGACATAATGGTACGCATCGCGCCGTATTGACCATGGAAGATAACCAAGGTTGTCCACACCGATATTCGTTAGAGTTTAAAATTACCAGCCCTGTTAACATCCACTCGTTTGGCTTAACCAAGCAAGATTATTGCGCCGAAGATCCAGATGAACCCATTATTATTACCTCTGAACGCGAAACCGATGGTACCGTAAGCATTATTCGCATACACGATGATGGTACCCGAGAATTAAAAGATGCGGTTATTCCTAAAAATAATCCTCCCTATTTTAGTCCTACGTCGTTGGGTCCTGGTATGTACCATATTGTGTATACATATACCGACGAATATAAGGTGTGTGAAGCTTCTGATTCGGTCGAAGTGAGGGTACATGCTCATCCCGTTATTGACCTTAATTTATTAAGGGATTATTGTAGAGGCGAAAAAGTGGATTTAAAAGCTACTCCCGAGGGAGGCTTTTACGAAACTTCGGCACGCGAAGGATCGCTTATCTTTACCAGCTTTAATACTCAAACAGCAGGCCTTGGCTTGCATACCATTAAATACACGGTAAACAACGAATATGGTTGCCAAAGCGAGAAAGAAATGGAGGTGCAAGTACACGGTACCGATCACCTAAATATATTTGGATTGCGAGATGAATATTGTTCGCCTATCGATGTGGTTACTATCAATGGTTTCCCTACCGATAACGGCGATGGTTTCTTTACCGGTCCTACTTTCTTAACCAATAGTACTACCCAAGAAGGCTATGCCGATATCGATTTGTCGGGTGGTGACTTTGATAATTCGTATACCGTAACCTATCACTATGTAGAAACGTACACCGAACAATTAACCCAAGAAGAAAAAACATGTGAATCAACACTCGATAAAAAATTTACCATCTTAAACGAGGCGGTTGATTTTGGGGGTATTGACGATAATATGACCATTTGCGGTTACGAAACGGTTCGCTACATTGCTGCCAATAAAACAGAAAACGTACGTTTTGAAATAACCCCTGCTTCTGTAAGTAATGCATTACACGATAACGGCGACGGCACAGCCGAGTTGTATCCTAACTTATTGCCAGAAGATGCTGTTTATGCTATTACTGCTTATTACGATTACATAAAAGAAGGCGAAACCGAAGTTACCTGCTCTAGCAGTCGTACTAAATCCTTTACGGTTGCCAACATTGCACAAGTATCGGATATTACCTTGTTCTGCGATAACGGCGAAAATGCGGTACGCTTAAAAGATACCGATACCAAGGTGGATTACGAGCTAACCGTTAACGGTGTGCCCATGACTCGTTTGCAAGGTACTGGTGGCGATTTGGATTTCCCCGCTATTACCATTAGTTCGGCGCACGTTCAAGTAACTGGCTATGAGGCTGGTTGTAAAGTATTGATGAGCAAAGAGTTAGAAGTAAAACGATTAGAAGCTAAATTAGATGCTACCGATATTACTTGTTTTGGTAATAGCGATGGAAAAATTGATGCGATTGTTACCGGTGGTAGTCTTCCTTACCATCATACATTTAAACACGTAGAGTCGGGCGAAGAATTCACTGATGGCTATTTGCGTAATCGTCCACAAGGCGAGTATGAATATACCGTAACCGACAATATTGGTTGCCAACGTACTGCATCGGTTACCATTGCCGAACCATCGCAGTTAGATGCCAATGTTTATTTTGACAATCCAAAATGCGATGGCGGTTTAACCGGTTCGGTGCGTGTAGAGCCTATTAGTGGAACAGGTAGAGCACCATATACCTATGCTTGGTACGATATGCGTAACCTAGACCAAGTGATTGCTACCACCGCAGAAAAAGGTGATTTGTCCGATGGCAAGTACCGATGCGTAATTACCGATAACAGTGGTTGTTCTATTTACCGCGAGGCAACTATCAATGCGCCAGCACCATTAACATTATCGTTAGAAAGTAAAAAAAATATTGAAATCACGGGCCAAAATACAGGTGTTATAGAAGTAAAAGCTACGGGGGGTAATCAACCTTATACCTTTACCTGGACGGGCAATAGTTTCCCTCAAGACGGAGGCTTAACCATTCCTGATGTTGCAAACGGTGTTTCACGTCAAGAAAACTTGCTAGCTGGAAACTACTACATTACGGTAAAAGATAAGCGTGGTTGCGAAGACCATATTGCTGTAGAATTAACACAACCATCGCCCTTTGTTGTAAGCCCTCGCATCACCCATGTTACCTGTAATGGCCAAGATAATGGAGCCATTCGCTTAACCATATCGGGTGGAGAACAACCCTACCAATCGATGGTTTGGACCTTGCCCGATGGTACTACCCGCGAAGGTCAAAACTTAGATGCTGTAAAAGCCGGTGTTTATCAATTTAATTTAGAAGATGCCAATGGCAATACCTTCCAAAATAATTACGAGGTAGAAGAACCTGCCGCATTAGAAGTGTCAGCGCTTTCTACCACTAAATTGGCGGTGCCTTGCTATGGTGACGAAGCGGCTAACATTGACATTGTTGTAAATGGCGGTGTTGCTCCTTATGCTATCAATTGGCCTACCATACCTGCCGATAAGGTGTTTGAGGATGGCCTAGAAGTACGCAACTTGGGCAAAGGTAACTATACCGTATATGTAAAAGATGCTAACGGATGTACTGCTGATTTAACCCAAGAAGTTACTCAACCCGATGCTCCTTTAACATTAGTGGGTGCAGAAGTAAAACAAAACACCTGTGCTGGCGATGCCAAAGGTAGCATCAAACTAGAGGTAACAGGTGGTACTGGCAATTATACTTACCAATGGAGCGGAGTAGGCATTGTAGATGCTAATAAACCCATTGAACAAACCGATTTGGTATCGGGTGTCTACACCGTAACCATTACCGATGCCACGGGTATTTGTTCGGTAACAGAAGAATATACTATCGAACAATTAGACCCCTTGGTAATTGATATTAAACCTACCCATATAACCTGTAAAGATGCTAATAATGGGGCTATCGAGGCCATCGTAACCGGTGGTAAACCCGCATACGAATTTGAATGGACACACGCAGAATCGGGTGCTCATTACCAAGGTAGCATGCACAATGGCTTGCCTGTGGGTACCTATAACTTGCAAATTAAAGATCAACTTAGTTGCGAAGCTTATAGTTCGGTTACCCTTACCGAACCCACTGCTTTGCAAGTTACCACTAACTTTACCAACGTTACCTGCAATGGTGCAGCCGATGGCTCTATTGCTGTGATGGCAACGGGCGGTACAGGCGCATATAGTTACAGTTGGGAAAACGTACAAACAGGTCAAGAAATTGCAACCGATGTAACCTTGCTAACTCCACTTGCTCCTGTAATGCCTGGCACAACAGATGGTATTTATCGTGTTAAAGTAACCGACCAAAATGGTTGCTTTGTGTGGTCGGATGTAATCACCATTACCCAACCCGAACCTTTAAGCTTAACGTATGTAAAACAAGATGTAGCCATTTATGGCGAAGAAACAGGGGCTATCGAGATTACCCCTGCAGGAGGTAGTGGCAATTACCTAGTGGAATGGTTATCGGGCACTAGCATTACCGATGCTAACAAAACAGCTACCACCCTTACCAACCTAAAAGCCGATACCTATTTGGTAAAAGTAGCCGATGCGGATGCACCCGATTGCTATATTACCTTGCCTATTACCATTACCCAAAACCAAGTAATAGAGGTAACGGTTAAAGTAACACCCCTTACCTGCCACGGTATCCACAACGCAAGTTTAGAAATTACCGAGGTAAAAGGCGGCGATGGCAATTATACGTATAAATGGACATCCGATAATGGATTTGAAAGCACCGATAAAAATATTACAGGATTAGCTCCTGGTACCTACACGCTAGTGGTAGCAGATGGATCGGGTGCCCCTGCATTTACGCAAAGTTATCCTATTTTAGATGTTGCTAAGATATCCATAACTACCCTAGATATTTTCTCTAAACTGGGCGTAACCTGTTATGGCTATAACGATGCCGCTATTCGCATTGCGGTAGAGGGTGGCCAATCGCCCTACCAAATAACCTGGAGCAATCCTAATATGGTAGCACAACCTGCCGACCCATTGTTTGCAGAAGGGTTAAAAGAAGGCGAATATCAAGTAACCGTGGTTGATGCGTTGGGTTGTGAACAGCAGTACTCGCAACATGTATCGGGTCCTACCGCTCCGCTTGCAGTAACTGCTAGTCTTACCAACAACAATTGTTATGGCGAAACCAATGGTAAAATTGAACTAACGGTAACCGGTGGAACAACCGAATATACTTACGCGTGGTCGGGTGGTTTAGGATTGGTTCCTGATGCCAAAGACCAAACCACTTTGCATAGTGGCGAAACTTACCGTGTAGAAGTAACCGATGCCAATGGTTGTAAAGAAGCGCAAGTGTATACCTTGGACGCACTTACCCCTGTTGAATTTGATGTCTTTAAAGAAGATGTTAACTGCTATGGTCAAAAAACAGGTAAGGTATGGGCTACAGCACCAACGGGAGGTACAGGCGATTTTGTATACCGTTGGAAAAACGGTGACGGAAGCATTAACGTATCGCAATTAGAATTGTCGCCCATTGTAGAAGGTACGTACACCTTCTCTGTGTCGGATGCTAACGGATGTAGTTTAGAAAAAGCCATTACGGTAGAGCAACCAGCACACCCACTTACCGTAATAATAGAAGGCGATAAAGTGTTGTGTACAGGTACGGCAAGCGGTTCGCTATACGCCAATGTGCCTTATCAAGAAGCCGACAGAAATTACGATTATGTATGGTATAAAGACGATGTAGAACATGCCAGAGGTACAGCCCAATTGGCCAACCAAGGCGATGGTCATTACCGCGTTGTGGTAACCGATACCAAAGGTTGTTCGGAAGTTGCTTATGCTACGGTTAACAGTTCGCCACCTATGAACATCAACATTGATGTTACACACGTACAAGTGCAAGGCGAGGCTACAGGTGCTATTAAGGTAGGCGTGTCAGGTGGAACACCAGAGATTGTATATACATGGACTAGCGACAATATTGACATCAATAAAAAGCATGATCAAAACCAAGAAGGGTTGGTTGCAGATGCTTACGAGTTGATGGTAAACGATAAGTATGGTTGTAAAATAGATACGCTTATTTATGTAAAACAACCCGAGTCCATGCAAGTGAATTCGACGGTTCAAAACATTGAATGTTATGGTCAAGCGGGTTCGATAGAGTTGCGTGTACAAGGAGGAAAACAACCCTATTCTGCAGAATGGGTAGGACCCGATGGTAATCCTTATCCATCCAATGAATTGAATATTTACAACCTATTACCAGGTAGGTACGAAGTAACCATTTACGATAACGGTCGCAACAATAGCGTAGGACCATTGGTATACAACATTGCCGAAAAAACACCAGTTGAGGTGGCGTTGTTGCAATCGAGCGTAACCACCATTCCTTGCTATGGTCAAACCGATAAGAGTAGCATTGCTATTGCAGTAACTGGTGGTACCGAACCCTACCACACAAAATGGACAGGCAATGGGTTGGATAAAGAAAATGTATATGCCGTATCGGGTTTGCCCGTGGGCTTGTACAAGGTAGAAGTAACCGACCGCAACGGTTGTCAACCTACCAGCGATTTAGAAGTAGAAATTAAAGAGAATACCCCCATCCAAATTGATGCTATTGTAGAAAACAACACTTGTCAAGGTGCAACCAATGGTAGCATCCAAGTAACGGCAACGGGAGAGGGTACCCTTACCTACCAATGGACAGGCGTGGGCGTGGTACAAGGCATGGCAGAACAAACCGGTTTGAAAGCAGGCGATTACTCGCTTTCCGTAACCGATGGCAATAACTGCGAAAAAGACGCTACCTTTACCATTACCGAACCAGTTAAAAATACCGCAACCTTGTCGGGCAACGGCGTTATTTGCGAAGGCGAAAAAGTTACCTTGCACATTGGCTTAACTGGCAAAGCACCTTGGACCATAGAATACACCGATGGCCATGACATCTTCCAAGCACAAGCCGATGAACGCTTCTGGCAAATAGAGGTAGAACCTACTAGCACTTGTACCTATAAACTAATTAAGGTAGTAGATTTCGACGGTTGCGAGGCAGCCCTATCGGGCGAGGTGCCTGTTGAGGTTCACTTAATTCCAGAGCTAACCATTTTAGGAAAAGATGCCGACTGCTGTTTGGGCGAACCTGCCTATATCGATGTGGTATTTGCCAACGAAGGGGGTTGGACGTTAACCTATACCGTAGATGGACAAATTATCCAAGATGGTACGTTTACCAATGCCCACGAACAGGTAGCCATTACGCCTCGTGTAGAAGGTACACAAACCTATACCATTACCCGTGTGTCGAATGCATACTGTAGCAAAGAGGTAAACGAAACCTTCGATATTACGGCCTATCGTTATCCATCGTTGTCGGTAAATGTTGATTCGCATATTTGCGAACCCGATCCGTTGAATGTATCGTTGCACGCTACGGGTGCTGCTCCTTGGAATGTGGTGTACTACATGAATGGTTTGCGTTACGAACAACCCATGGCCACCGAAGAAGAACTGATTACCTTTACCGCCTACAATGCCGAAAATAATTTCTTATTTGAAAGCATTACATCGGGCGAGCGTTGCAAAACCACTTTGGGCAAAGAAATGGTTAGCTTGGTAGATAAACTTCCACGCGATGCACAAACCATTGTAGGGGCTACCAAAGTATGTCGTGGTTCAAGCGAGGTGTACAGCACACCAACCATTGAATTTGCCGACGAATACGTTTGGGAATTGCCCGAAGGCTATACCATTGCAAGTGGTTTGGGATCTAACCAAATTACCGTAGATATAGCTTTAGATGCGAAAGACGGCGAAATTAAAGTGTATGGCAAAAACGACTGTGGCAGAACGGGTGGCGAAGTAGGCCTTAAAGTGGTGGTAGATAGCCCTATTGCCGAAAACGGTGTTATTACCATGCTAGCTAGTTACGCATGTAAAAATGCCGAGGCTGTAAGTCTACAAATAGCCGAAAACATAGCCGGTGCAGAGTATTACGAATGGACCGTTCCAACAGGATTCGATATTGTTTCGGGTCAAGGTACGCGCGGTATTGTGGTTGCGTTGAACGAATACGCACAAAGTGGCGTGTTTACCGTAACGCCTAAAAACCATTGTGCTTCGGCTCAACCCATAGAGCAAGAACTTACCATTAGAGCCTTGCCATTGGCAGAAGCCGGTGTTGACTTTATTGCCGAAAATTGTGCTACCAATGCCCAATTGAATGCCAATGCCATCGACTTAACCGCCAATGCCAATAGCTGGCAAAAATGGTCGTTGATATCGGGTGCAGGTCAATTTGCCGATAACACCAGCCCAACCAGCCGTGTTAACGATTTGCTGTTTGGCGAAAATAAATTCCGCTGGGATGTGTACGATGGTTATTGCGCTAACTACGACGTTGTAAAAGTAACCAATAACAACCCAGGCATTACCCAACCAGAGGCTACCGATATTACCATCTGCGAAGACTTTATTACCCTTCGTGCACAAGCTCCTGAGTTTGGTCAAGGTCGTTGGACCTTGGTATCGGGCGATGGCGAGGTGCTAACCCCCGATGGTAATGTAACTGATGTCATTGATTTGAGTACCCGTACTACCAACGTGGTGATGTGGGAGGTTTACTACGGAAATTGTAGCAATACCATTCCAGTTAACATTACCTCGCATAGCCTACAAGAACTAGCCGATGCAGGCGAAGACGGTGTTACCACCAATGGGGTATACCACCTATCGGCGCAAACCTATAACAACTCATCGGTAACGGGTACTTGGACGGTAGTATCGGGTAGTGGGGTATTTGAAGATCCACACAGCCCTATTACCAACGTAACGGGATTGGCTCCAGGTTACAATACCTTGCGTTGGACTTTGAAAGGCTACAACTGCGAAGCGTACGATGAAATTCGTGTACGTAGCGCCGACGAACCCATTGCAGGCTTCAATATGCCAAGCGATACTGGTTGCGAACCATTCGAAGTTCAGTTTGATAACATTACCATTGGTAAAGCCGATTATGTTTGGGACTTTGGCGATGGTACTCAATCTACCTTGCGTAGCCCATCGCACCTATACGATAAAGCCGGTGTTTATAAAGTAACCCTTACTGCTATTGGCAAATACAGAACCGATAAAGTAGAAAAAACCGTTACGGTGTTGCCTTCGCCAGAGGCATCGTTTACCGTATCATCGGCTCAGTTGTATGTGCCCAATGCCGAGGCGCACTTCTTTAACGAAACCGATAAGGCGGTAAGTTATTATTGGGACTTTGGCGATGGTCACGCATCGACCGAAAAAGACCCCGTTCATACCTATTACGAGGACGGAGAGTATGATATTACCTATATTGTGGTAGACGAAAACGGCTGTGCCGATACCTTGAAATACGAAAACTACATCCATGTAGGCAAAGGCTCGTTCATTGTCTTCCCCACAGCGTTTACGCCTAATGTTAACCAAGAGTTAGACGGTATCTATTCGCCAGAAGAACGTAGATTAGATATTTTCTACCCAATATGGCGCAATGTAGATACCTATAAATTAGAAATCTTTAACCAATGGGGTAATATGGTATTTAGTACCGATGATGTGTTGCAAGGATGGAACGGTTATTACTTGAACCAACCTGCCGCACAAGGTGTATATGTGTTCAAGGCCGAAGGACGGTTTAGGGATGGAACGGCGTTCCGCGAAGGTGGTAGTGTATTATTAATTCGATAAACAGAGGAGGAGATAGTTATGAAACAAATTGCACGTAAAATTCAAATCGCTGTTATCGCATTGGTAGCCTTTGCTAGTACAGCCGTAGCGCAAGATTTCTTGTTATCACAACCTTGGTCGGCCACCACCACCATTGCCCCCTCGTTTGCAGGTTATACCGGCGGGGGTAGGGTGTTTGCCACCTATCGTAATCAGTGGTCTACTATGAAAGGCTCGCAAACTGGTGTGGTAGGTTACGACCAATATTTCCACCCCATTCGTTCGTCGTTTGGTGCGGTTATGTCGTATTCGTCGCAAGGCGGTGGTATGCTGTCGCAAACCCAATTTAATGTACAATACAACTATGCTGTACAAATGACCAAGGATTGGTTTTTCCGCCCTGGTTTGCAGGTAGGCTTGTTTTACCGCACCATCGACCCATCGCGTATGGTGTTTGCCGACCAAATTGCCGTAGATGGTAGTTTGTTGCCAACCACCGCTTTTCAAGCAACTACCACACAGTTGGTGCGTTTTGATGCAGCGGTATCGGTTATGTTTACTCATCCTTACTTTTTTGGGGGTGTAAGCGCCGATAGGTTGTTGGGCAATAATATTTCGTTTACCGACCAACCCGAAACCAAACAAAACTTTAAGTTGAACGTATTTGCCGCAGGTATGATTCCTATTTCTAAAGGGTATGGTAAATACGACCCCAAAGACGACGTTACCTTTGCGGTGCTTTACCAATGGCAAGGCCAATACCATCAAATAGACATCGATGCCATGTATCACCGTAAATACTTTATGGTGGGGGTAGGCTATCGTGGTATTCCTTTCCACTCGCCCGAAGGCTTAAGCAATAGCGATGCCTTTAAAATTAGCATAGGTGGTTCGTATGCTGGCTTTAGTTTGTCGTATAGCTACGATGTAAGCGTATCGTCGTTGGTAAATATATCAGGTGGATCGCACGAGATTGTATTGAGTTACCGATTCTTAGAAAAACGACCCAACGACCGTTCGTTCTTCTGTTACTAAAATGTAATAGAAATGTTAAAATGATAAGTTTCTTTAAGATAAACTTGCATATTTATGCGCAAAAACAGTACTTTTGTGCAAGATATATTTAACAATTCTAAAAAATAGAATCATGAAAAAATTTGGATTAATTGTATTTATTATGGCAGCTTTTGCTGCTATCGCTGTAGCGCAACCACGTGCTATTGGTGGTCGTCTTGGTTATGGTGTTGAAGTTTCTTACCAACATGGTTTGGGCGAAAGCAACATGGTATCTGTAGACTTAGGTCTTCCTGGTTTTGCTGGTGTTGAAGCTGCTGCTACTTACGATTGGATCAACCCTGGTGGTCTAACCATTCCTTGGGAAGAAAAAGGTTCTTGGAACTGGTATGCTGGTGTTGGTGCTGGTGCTGGTATCTACGGATTTGGCCCTGTTGTAGGTTTTGGTGGTGTAGCTGGTCGTTTGGGTATTGAATACAACTTCTGGTTCCCCATGCAACTATCGTTAGACTATCGTCCTATCATTGGCGTAGCTGGTGCTTATGGTGGTGTAGGTTTCTGCACTGATGGTTTATATGCAGGTGCTATTGCTTTGGGCGTACGCTACTTGTTCTAATACATTGCAATTACGTAACAAAAAAGGTTGGCTTTTATAGTCAACCTTTTTTTATGGTCTTAAATATCGACTAAACCACTAAACAACTAAACAATTTTTATTAACTTTGCACCAGATTTTAAACAAAAATTATGAATTGGTTAACCGAACTTCTTACAGGTAACTCTGTGGCCCATGCCGTGCTTATTTACGCTTTTGTTATTGCAACGGGTGTGTTGTTGGGCAAAATAAAAATTGGCAGTGTATCGTTAGGCGTTACTTTTGTGCTATTTATGGGCATTTTAGTGGGGCATTTTGGTTTTACAGTCGACCACGATATTATGCACTTTGTAAAGGAATTCGGGTTAATCTTATTTATCTTCTCCATTGGTTTGCAAGTGGGCCCCAGCTTCTTTACCTCGTTTAAAAAAGGGGGGATGATGCTAAATGGCTTAGCCGTATTGCTTATTTTGTTGGGCATAGGGGTAACGCTTTCGCTTTTTGGTATTTTTCATGGCGAAATATCCATTCCTATGTTGGTGGGCATTATGCAAGGTGCTGTTACCAATACCCCAGGTTTAGGTGCGGCGCAAGAAGCGCTTAATCAGTTAAGTGCAGCCGGTAGTTTGCCTGGCGAAATTCCATCCATTGGTTTGGGCTATGCGGTGGCTTATCCCATGGGTGTGATAGGTATCTTGTTAACCTTTATTATTTTACGATTTGTATTCCGCATTAAACTAGATAAAGAAGAAGAATCGCTTCGCAACCAAAAAGAGAGCCACGAAACACCCAACTGGATTTCCATTAAAATAGCCAACGAATCGTTGGTAGATTGTTCGTTGGCACAATGCCAAAGCATGATTCGTAGGCAGTTTATTGCCTCTAGGTTGTTTAATGGCAAAGAAGTAATTATACCTTCTGACGAAACCTGTTTAAAACTAGGCGATATAGTTTCGGTTATTGTAAACGAAGCCGACGAAAAGGCCGTTACCGCCTTTTTAGGTAAAAAGGTAGATTATGTTTGGGAAGATAGCGAAAACACCATGGTGTCGCGTCGCATTGTGGTAACCCAAAGCAATATAAATGGTAAAACCATTGGTTCGTTGGCATTTAGAACCACCTATGGCGTAAACATTACGCGTGTGCACCGTTCGGGTATCGACCTATTGGCGCGCCCCGAATTGTACCTGCAAGTGGGCGACCGTGTTACCGTAGTAGGCTCTTTAGATGCGATAGGCAAGGTAGAAAAAATATTGGGTAACACCCTTAAACGCCTTAACGAACCTCACCTTATTACCATTTTCTTGGGCATTTTTGTAGGCATCTTGGTGGGCAGCATTCCTATCCACTTCCCCAATATGCCTATGCCAGCCAAATTAGGCTTGGCAGGTGGCCCGCTTATCATTGCTATTTTGTTGGGTCGCTTTGGTTATCGACTAAAACTAATTACCTATACCACCCAAAGTGCTAACTTGATGTTACGCGAAATGGGCATTTCGCTATTCTTGGCCAGTGTGGGTATTTCTGCTGGTGCCGAGTTTGTCGATACCGTGGTTTCGCCCGATGGTTTGCGTTGGATTCTTTCTGGTGTGCTTATCACCATGGTGCCAGCGCTTATCGTGGGCATCATTGGCCGCTTACTAAAAATCAACTACTTTACCCTAATCGGTATGATTTCGGGTAGCTGTACCAATCCGCCCGCCTTGGCCTACTCAGGCTCTATTGCCAACAACGATGCCCCTGCCGTGGCCTACTCTACCGTTTATCCGCTAACCATGTTCTTGCGCATCATCTGCGCCCAGTTCATCATCCTGCTGTTTGCGTAATGCATTCCCTTGCGGTCCCTGAGCTTGTCGACGTGTCTTGCAAAATGAACCAAGCACATACATAAATAAATAACAATAAAACCCGCCTTGTAGCGGGTTTTGTTGTATTTTGTCGTTTTCATTCGACAAAATGACATGCAAATTGACTTTTCCATTCGACAATTTTGCGGATTTGGATGGAATTATTATCTTTGCTATGTCATTTTGTCTTTTCTATTCGACAAAATAGTCTGTATTTTGACATTTCCATTCGACAGTTATGCAAAGATTAAATTCCATTTATTTACATTTGTTAGAAGAGGTTTCATTAGATTTTACAAGGTATATCTAT
The DNA here is from genome assembly GCA_017387515.1 of Paludibacteraceae bacterium. GTDB lineage: Bacteria > Bacteroidota > Bacteroidia > Bacteroidales > Paludibacteraceae > Enterocola. The sequence continues at coordinate 19,356 of JAFOFC010000017.1, read as the reverse complement.
GCTGAAATCAATTGGAAGAATCGTCTTCTATTACTAAAAGGTTCTAAAGGGGTAGGTAAAACAACTATGTTGTTACAGCATATAAAACGTACATTCCCAGATGTAACTAAGGCGTTTTATGCTTCTGCAGACAACTCCTGGTTTACTACGCATACCATGGTGGATTTGGCAGAGTATTTAGTGGCGCATGGGGTAACGCATTTGTTTTTAGATGAGGTTCATAAATATGTAAATTGGGATAGGGAAATAAAAGAAATATACGATTCTTTCCCTAAACTAAATATTGTGATAACGGGTTCTTCTATGTTGCAACTAAGCCAAACAGAGGCAGATTTGTCAAGAAGATGTAGGTCTTATACATTGCAAGGATTGAGTTTTAGAGAATACTTAGCGATGGAGGGTGTGGCGACCTTACAAACTTTGTCGTTAGAGGATATTTTTAAAACACATACTGTATTGGCAGCACACATTAAGGCTCAAATCCCCGTGTTAAAGCATTTTGAAAATTATTTGCATTGTGGTTATTATCCATTTTACAAAGAGGAAGGGGATGGTTTTTATCAACGACTTGAAAATGTTATAAATACCATTATTCAAGTAGAAATGCCATCGGTAGAGAAAATTTCATACGAACTGGTTTATAAGATAAAGATTTTATTAGGTATTTTGGCAGAGGAGAAACCTTTTACACTGAATGTTTCGCATTTAGCAACAAAACTAGAAGCTTCGCGCGATAGTGTTTATAGGATGTTTGATTTACTGCAAAAGGCAGCACTCATTAGACGACTTTATGATACCTCGTCTAACATGAAAGTGCTTCAAAAACCTGAGAAAATATTGTTTGATAATACCAATTTGATGTACGCTTTATCGCCAGATTCGGAGATAGGAACGGTGCGAGAAACATTTGTTACCAGCATGCTTTTTAACCACAAAATTTCTATGCCTGCAAAAGGTGACGTGCTGATAGATGACAAGTACTTGCTGGAAGTAGGGGGTAAGAAAAAGAAATTTGATCAAATAGCCGATGTTTCTAACAGTTACGTGGTAGCCGATAACATAGAGGTGGGCATAGGCAACAAAATCCCGCTGTGGATATTTGGTATGTTGTATTAGGATTAAAAATGTGAGACGCGTCTCACATTTTTTTTATCTATCAGCTGGTTTATTCTCCAATTTACTGCAGTAGTCTGTATGGCTCAATCAGGGCCACTTTATAAAAGAATTTAGAATGTTCTTTAGGAACTTGCTTGCCAGCTTGTTTACGTTCTATAAGTTGATAACTAATAAAACCATTATTTGCATATTCTGATAGATATTTTTCTATATCTGTTCCAGGAGGGCACATAATATCTATGTCAATGGAAAGTCGATGTGTTCCTTCGTTGAACATTAACATAAGAGATGAACCGCCTTTGAAATAGAACGGGCAACCCGATGATGCAAGCATATCTAGTAATGAAAAAGCACGTATTACTTTTTCAATTAAGTTTTTATCAGAATAATTTAGTTCAATAGATTTTGTATTAATCCACTCCGTTGTAAAACACTTTTTGTTTATCATAATTAGTTAAATTTAGTCCTCTTCTTCTTGCGTATCTTTTTAGTCTTGATGGATTTATATTGTATAATGAATGAGCAATTTCCCACATACGTTCTGCTTCCGCACCATGTAGATAATAGAATACGTCGTCCTTTTGTATGTCAACCAAAATTTTTTCAATACAAGGACAGACTACGTTGTTTACAATACATAGAGGAGATTCTGTGGTTAATGGTTTTATAATGACTATATTGTCGCTGAGGTTGATGTACCTATTAAAAATATCAATAGTAGGAGTGACCCATACCGTATAGCCACAATCCTTCAGAATATTAAAGGCTGAATCCATAACACACTTATCTGTTTCTACATAGGTGACATTATTCTCTGATAAATGATGTTGTAATGAACTTAAACTTCTTCCGTTATAGATGCAAAACTTAGCAAAAGGAAGTCTTTCTTTTAAAATCTCTGCTATTTTAATTTCATTTTCTTCAATAACAGGTTTAAAAGTAGACTTAGATGTAGGTAATTGATATTTACCTCTTGTCACTCGAACTATTTCTCCTTTTTGTATCATTCTAGCAAGGGTAACGCTTATATTGTTATGTTCAATATTACTTGAAACACAATTTAAAAGTTCATTTCTAGAGAATTCCTTTCTAGAAAATGCAAAATTCAATATAAGTTCCTTATATCTGCCCATACTCTATTACTTTTTTGCAAATATAGTACAAAAATGGCAATAAATAAAAACAATTGCCAAAAATGTACTATTAAAGTAAACTCCAATCCTTGCTTAATGTTTGATTTAAAATCTTTTAGGGAATTACTCGGTAGAAAGTTCTAATTAGAAATCACAGACTAAAAATTAAACATGGGGGCAGCAGAACTACCAAATTATCGATTAAGAGCTGATACAAAGATAGTGAAAAATGATGAGATTTACAAAACGTTATTTTTGGGTATGCTGTAGCATATCCTCTAACCGCAACATCTCGTCGCGGTATTGGGCGGCTTGTAAAAAGTCTAGGTTTTTGGAGGCTTCTAGCATGCGCTTTTTGGTAGTGGCAATGGCCTTTTCTAGTTGCGCTTTGCTCATGTGCTCAAGCACAGGGTCGGTAGTTTTGTTCCAAGGCTTGTCAATAGGCTCTGCCGCACTCGCTCTGTCCTTGAACTTGTTTAAGGGCGCTGCCTCATTGGCTACCTCGTACCCGCTAAGCGCGTGTGCCGATTTTTTGTTCAAGGCACGGGGCGTAATGCCATGAGCCTGGTTGTAGGCTTGCTGAATGCTGCGGCGGCGGTTGGTTTCGTCAATGGTTTTGCGCATACTTTCGGTAATGGTGTCGGCATACATCAATACCTTGCCCTCTAGGTTACGGGCGGCACGCCCAGCCGTTTGGGTAAGCGAACGATGCGAACGCAAAAATCCCTCTTTGTCGGCATCCAATATGGCCACCAACGATACTTGGGGTAGGTCGATGCCCTCGCGCAGTAGGTTCACCCCAATCAGCACATCGTACAAGCCTTTGCGCAAATCTTCTAAAATTTGCACCCGTTCTAGGGTATCTACGTCCGAGTGAATGTAGGTGCTGCGCACACCGTTTTTCTTTAAATAAACGTCTAGTTCCTCGGCCATGCGCTTGGTAAGCGTGGTAACCAAGGTGCGTTCGTCCTTTTCGGCACGCACGGCAATTTCTTCTAATAGGTCGTCTATTTGGTTTTTGCTAGGACGTACTTCAATCTCGGGGTCTAGCAAGCCCGTGGGGCGTATAATTTGTTCTACCACCACGCCACCGCTTTTGGCTAGTTCGTAGTCGGCAGGGGTGGCACTCACGTAAATGGTTTGCCCTTGTTTTTGCTCAAATTCTTCAAAGGTAAGCGGACGGTTATCCATGGCAGCAGGCAAGCGGAATCCATATTCCACCAAGTTTTTTTTGCGCGCTGCATCGCCCCCGTGCATAGCATGAATTTGCGGAACGGTAACGTGACTCTCGTCTATTACCAATAAAAAATCATCGGGAAAAAAGTCTAACAAACAAAAGGGTGGGGTGCCCGCCTCGCGTCCGTCAAAGTAGCGCGAATAGTTCTCTACACCCGAGCAATAACCTATCTCACGAATCATCTCTAAATCGTACGTGGTACGCTCGTACAAGCGTTTGGCCTCGTAATTTTTGCCAATAGATTGCAAGTATTCCACCTGTTTGCCCAGGTCTAGTTCTATTTCTTTGATGGCGCGTTTGGTGTTTTCGGGCGTAGTTACAAAAATGGTCGATGGGGGAATGCAATATTCGTCCAATACCTCCATGGTGTGCATCGATACGGCATCCAGCAGTTCGATGCTTTCAATTTCGTCGCCCCAAAAAATAACCCGCACAATCACATCGGTATGCGATAACCAAATGTCTACCGTATCGCCTTTTACCCTAAAATTGGTACGCCCAAAGTTAATTTCATCGCGACTATACATGGCCGATACCAGGTTGCGCAAAAATACATCGCGCACAATTTTCTGCCCTACGTGTATGTGTACTTGGTTCTTGGTAAAGTCTTCGGGGTTGCCAATGCCATAAATGCACGATACCGACGATACCACAATGATGTCTTTCCGGCCCGATAACAGGGCCGAGGTGGCCGACAGACGCAAGCGGTCTATCTCTTCGTTAATGGCTAGGTCTTTTTCGATGTAGGTGTCGGTAAGGGGGAGGTAAGCTTCGGGTTGGTAGTAGTCGTAGTACGATACAAAATACTCTACCGCATTGTTGGGGAAGAAACTTTTAAACTCGCTGTATAGCTGTGCCGCCAACGTTTTGTTGTGGCTAAGCACTAAAGTAGGCCTGTTTACTTGTGCTATGACGTTGGCAATGGTAAAGGTTTTACCCGAACCCGTTACCCCCAATAGCGTTTGGCAGGGTTCGTGCTCGTTCAAACCGTTTACCAATTGACGAATAGCTTCGGGCTGATCGCCAGTAGGTTGATAATCCGATTGTAGGTTAAATAACATGGATTCAATCCCCCTTTGCTGTGTTGATTTAGTTGGATGTGGATAAGATTAACCACGTAATTAGGTAGGCCCAAAGACCAAAACTACCGCAAACTGCCGATAGTAATACAACGATACGTACTACGTTTACATCGACATCAAGGTATTCGGCCAATCCGCCACAAACACCTGCCAATACTTTGTCGGTCGAGGATAATCTTAATTTTTTTGCTGCCATATGGTTAGTTTAACGGTTTTAGTTGCTGGCGAAGTTACAAAAAATTGCAAAAATGGCAACGAAAAACCACGGGTAGGGTACATGATGTTAAAAAAAAGCGTAACTTTGTTATTCATTTGTAACAATATGACAGTAGCACAAGAACGTTTGCAAACATTGGCAGAAGATACACGCATGGCCATTAACCTTTGGTTTGGCGATGTGGCTACTTTTTATGCGTTTTTTTACACGTTAACGCAGAAAGAGCATATCATCGACCAAGAAAAACCAGCCGGTTGGCAAGAACAACTAAAGGCGGCACAATACTACCGTCGTTTGTGTGCCAAACGTGCGCAAAAAGAGTGTGGTTTGCCCGATGAATTGCTAGAAGATATTTACAGCGATTACTTTGAAGACTTTGCCAACTATCGCGACAAAAAACTAATGGACGACAAACTCTTTATGAGTTTCCTCCGCAAATTGATTAGTTAGTCGCTAGTCAGTGCAAGCCGAGAGCAGAAACCAAACGGTCACTGAGCCTGTCGAAGTGCCCTGTTTGTGATTATGCCGAGGCGCAGCCTGACTTCATGAGCGAAGCGAATAAAGTCGAAAGTCGAAAGTCGAAAGTCAACGACTAAACGACTAAACGATTCAACGATTCAACGATTACCTCGGGCCCTTCGACAAGCTCAGGGACCGAATAAGGTCGAATAAACAACTAAACAACAATAATATGATCTGGAACCAAGCGGCAGAATGCATGAGCCGCGAAGAAAAACGTCGTTTGCAATCGCAACGACTAAAAGAATTAGTAGCGAGGGTTTACGCCAATTGTGAGCCTTATCGCAAAAGAATGCAAGAAGCGGGTGTTACACCCGATGATATTCAATCCATCGACGATATCGCTAAATTACCCTTTACTTCAAAAAAAGATTTACGCGACTATTACCCTTGGGGTATGCTGTCGGCTCCCCTTTCTGACATTGTGCGCATTCACGCATCGTCAGGAACTACAGGAAAACCCATTGTAGCAGGGTACACAGCAAACGACCTTAAGATATGGGAAGAAGTGGGCGCTCGTTGTTTAGCCGCCTTTGGTATGGATAAAAACGATGTTTTTCATGTGTCGTACGGCTATGGATTGTTTACCGGCGGTTTGGGAGCGCACGGAGCTGGTCAAAACTTGGGTGCCACCGTTATTCCTATGTCGGTAGGTAATACCGAAAAACAATTGCTTATGATGCACGATTTGGGTGCCACAGCCATTGCTTGTACCCCCTCTTATGCGTTGTACCTAACCGAAGCCTTAGAAAAATCGGGCATTCCTCGCGAAGAATTTAAATTGCGTGTGGGTGTTTTGGGCGCAGAACCCTGGACCGAAGCCATGCGCAAAGAAATAGAACAACGTTTGCAAATCAAAGCATACGATATTTACGGGCTTACCGAAATTATTGGCCCTGGAGTAGGGCATGAATGCGAATTCCAATGCGGAACCCACTTGCACGACGACCACTTCTATCCAGAAATCATCGACCCAGAAACTGGCGAGGTATTGCCCGAAGGTTCTACTGGCGAGTTGGTATTTACCACCCTTACCAAAGAAGGTATGCCCCTTATTCGTTTCCGCACACGCGACCTTACTCGCCTTGTGTACGAAAAATGCCAATGTGGCCGTACCACCGTGCGTATGGAAAAAATATTGGGTCGTAGCGACGATATGCTTATTATTCGTGGTGTTAACGTGTTCCCATCGCAAGTAGAAGCTGTTCTTTGCGAAATGGAAGAAGTTGAACCTCACTTCTTTATTACCGTAGACCGTGTAAACAATACCGATACCTTTGATATTCAAGTAGAGGTAAAAGAACAGTTCTACACCGACGACATTAAAGGCATGGTAAAACTTCAAAAGAAAGTGGTTGCCAAGTTGCAAAGTGTTATCGGTATATCGCCTAACATTATTTTGTCGGAGCCTCGTTCTATAGAACGCAGCCAAGGTAAAGCCAAACGCGTGTTAGATAAACGTAAATTTCAATAACCTTTTAATAGATAGGCCTATGACTACCAAACAATTATCCATTTTTTTGGAAAACAAAACTGGTCGCTTAAACGATGTGGCAAAAATTTTGTCAGAGTCGTCTATCAACATGAAAGCCTTTAGCATTGCCGATAATACCGATTTTGGTATTTTGCGCGTGTTGGTGTCTGATACCGATAAAGCATATCAAATCTTAAAGCAAAACGGCTTTGCGGTTAAGTTTACCGATGTCATTACCTTGCACATCAGCAATACGCCTGGTTCGTTGTATAGTATTTTAGACTTGTTGGCAACGGCTAATATTTACATCGAGTACATGTACGCATTCTCCGAGGGCGAACAAGCTAGCGTGGTAATTCGTCCCGACAACCTAGAGGAAGCGGTTAAGGTATTGAAACAAAATAACATTCAATAATGGATCGTCCGCTTATTTTAATAACCAACGATGACGGCATCGAGGCAAGGGGTATTCACTCTTTGGTGGATGCCGTTCGTCATTTAGGCGATGTGGTGGTAGTAGCACCCGATGGCCCTCGTTCGGCACAATCTAGTGCCATTACAGTAAATACGCACCTGCGTTTTTGGAAACACCAAGAAAAAGACGGCTTGGTGATGTATCGTTGCAACGGAACCCCCTGCGATTGCGTTAAATTGGCCTTGTATACCATTTTAGACCGTCAGCCCGATATTATCTTGGCCGGTATTAACCACGGTACCAATGCAGCGATTAATGTGTTGTACTCGGGTACCATGGGCGCTGTGTTTGAGGGCTGTACCGAGGGCATTCCTGCGGTAGGTTTCTCGTTGGATAGCCACGACCCCCGTGCCGATTTTTCGGAGGCTGTTAAGTATGCGGTTCAAATAACCCAAAAGGTGTTAACCGAAGGGTTACCCAAAGATGTTTGTTTAAATGTAAATATTCCCTTGGGCGAAAAGTTGAATGGTATGCGTGTTTGCCGTCAATGCTACGGTCGTTGGAACGAGCGTTTTGTATGCCGTCAAGACCCAGGTGGTAACAACTATTATTGGCTAACGGGCGAATTTATCAACTTAGAACCCGATGCTACCGATACCGACCAATACGCTATGGAGCATGGTTATGTGGCCATAGTTCCATGTCAGGTTGATTTTACCCATTATCCTACCGTTAACCAATTAGCACATTGGAATGAAGAAACTAAATAAAATCTGGATCGGTTTTCTTATTTGCCTGCTATTGCCTTTGTTGGTGTTTGTGTGCACGTGGTCGATGGTGGCGCATGCTCCCCTAAGCGATGTGTATTTGTGGTTTAGGGCACCTGTTTTTATGCAATACTTGTTGTTTTGCATGCTGCCCGATTTGGTCTTCTTATTTTGGGGATACAAAACCGATAGTTTTCCATTTTGCCGAGGAGGGGTATTAGGACTTACCCCTTATTTGTGTATGTTGTTCTACCTATTTACCTAATATGCGATACTATTTAATAGCAGGCGAACCATCGGGCGATATGCATGCTGCTAACTTGATGCGGTCGCTTAAAGCGCAAGATTCCCAAGCCGATTTTCGTTACTACGGGGGCGATAAAATGCAAGCCGAGGGAGGTACGTTGGTGCGTCATTACCGTGATACGGCTGTAATGGGTTTTATCAATGTGCTAACGCATTTACCTGCTATATTGCGCAATATTAAGCATTGCAAAGCCGATATTGCCGCTTATAAACCCGATGTGGTAATTTTAGTAGATTACCCAGGGTTTAACCTTAAAATAGCCAAATTTGTAAAGACACAATTAGGTTTACCCGTTTACTACTACATTCCCCCTAAAATATGGGCCTGGAAAGAAGGCCGTATTAAGCAAATCAAAAAGTACATCAATCGCATTTATGCCATTTTCCCCTTTGAGGTAGATTTTTATGCCAAGCATGGGGTAGAGGCCTTGTACGTAGGTAATCCCTCTGTTCAAACCGTTATAAATGGGCAAAAAAACTTGCCCACGCTTAATCAATTTCTTGCACAAAATAACTTGCCTAACAAGCCCATTATTGCTTTGCTGGCGGGTAGCAGAAAGCAAGAAGTAGTAGATAGTTTAAAGGTATTTTCTGCCTTGCGTCCGCAAGATTTTGAGGGCTATCAATTGGTGTTAGGTGCAACATCGGCAGTATCGGCACAACTCTATCAACAGTTACCCTCGTTTATTACGCCTGTTTACGATCAAACCTATGCCTTACTACAATATGCCACTGCAGGTGCCATCAACTCGGGTACGGCCACCCTTGAAACGGCCTTGTTCCGTTTGCCACAAGTTGTATGCTACGGCATTACATGCTCGCGTATTGCCATGCCTTTTTTGCGTGTGCTAATTAAATTACGCTTGGTATCGTTGGTAAATATCATTGCCCAAAAAGAAGTGGTAAAAGAATTAATGGGGCATTATTTTAATGCAGCATCTGTAACGGCAGAGTTGCAACGTTTAGTATCCGACCAGGCCTATAGGCAACGCATCATAGCCGATTACGATGCTATGGCCGATTCGTTAGGCACCGCCGTTGCCTCCGATACCGCCGCGAAAGATATAGTCGAAAGTCAAAGGTCCAAAGTCTAAGGTCTAAGGTCTAAAGTCAGCGCGAGGTGTAGAGAATAGTGGAGAGTTGATAAAGGATAAAGGAGAAAGGAGAAATAATTGTTGAATCGTTGAATTGTATTATAATGATTTAACGATTTAACATTCGGTCAGGACCGCATACAAGCAACTAGCGACAAACGACGTATAAACACAAAAAGAAGCCCAAGGAATCCTTGGGCTTCTTTTTGTATCTATCATCGATTATTCTACCACGCCAGCTAATTCTGGGTCTACTAGAATACGTCCGCAGTGTTCGCAAACAATGATTTTTTTGCGCAAACGGATGTCCAATTGACGTTGCGCTGGGATTTTGTTGAAGCAACCACCACAAGCATCACGTTCAATGTATACCACAGCCAAACCGTTGCGTGCATTTTTGCGAATGCGTTTGAAAGCTTGCAACAAACGAGGTTCAATTAAAGCTTCTACTGCTTTGGCTTCTTCGCGAAGACGTTCTACTTCTTGTTTGGTTTCAACAATAATGCTTTCTAGCTCTTCTTTCTTTTCGGTTAGAATGGCATTCTTTTCTTCGATTATAGCAGTAGTTTTTTCTTGCTCTTCTTTTTTACGTTCAATAGCCATGTTGCATTCGCGAATTTTCTTTTCTTTCGCTTCAATTTCTAGGCTTTCAAATTCCACTTCTTTGGTTAGGTGATCAAATTCGTGGTTGTTGCGAACGTTGTTTAGTTGTTCTTGGTAGCGAGCACGATTAGCAGTAGAGGTAGCAATTATTTCGTTGTAGGCTACAATGTTTTTCTTAAGGTCTGCAATTTCGGTTTCGTAGTTTTGCATACGTGTTTGCAAGCCCATAATTTCGTCTTCCAAGTCTTGTACTTCGCCAGGAAGTTCGCCACGCAAAATGGTAAATTTGTCTATTTCAGACATAATGGTTTGCAATTTGTACAATGCGTTCAATCTTTCTTCTACCGAAATTTCAGTAGCTTCTACTTTTTTTTCTGCCATATAGAATTAGTTTTAGAAACAATAAATAGGACTTTTGTCGTTTTCGGACAAGTGAACGACAAAGGTAGGGATTTTTTTTGAAAGTATGCTAAAAAATATCTCTTTTGTAGCAATTTCCGATTCAAAATGCCCAATATCGGCCAATAGGATTTTTTGTTCTGCCTTGTAAAATTCGTGGTGCTTTATGTCGCCACATATAAAAGCATCGGCTTCTGCTTTAATAGCATCGTCAATCAGAAAGGCGCCGCTTCCGCCACACACAGCCACTTTGCTAATGGGGTTGTTTAGGGGCTCGGAACACCTAACATAGGTTAAGCCAAACGTGTTTTTAAGCAAACTAATAAAGTCGTTATGGCTTAGTGGATGTTGCAAATTGCCTATGGCTCCGTACGATGCCATGCTGTCTGTTTGCAGGTATGATATGTTTTGTAGGCCTAGTTTTTGGGCCAATGTCCAACTAACGCCCCCTTGTACTTTGTCGATGGGGGTGTGGTTGCAATAAATAGCGATGTTGTTTACAATGGCCATCCGTACGCATCGTTCAATGTAGGCGTCGTGGCCAATTTGCTTAAGACCGTTAAACAATAGCGGATGGTGAGCAACAATTACATTGCAATGTTTATCGATGGCCTCTTGTAGGCTTTTTTCGGTAATGTCAAAGCAAATAAGCACCCCTGTTACCTCGGCATTGTTGTTATCAATTTGCAAACCCGAATTGTCCCAACTATCTTGTAGCGATAGTGGGGCAAATTCGTTTAGTATGTCGCAAAGTTGATGTGTGGTCATTTCTCCTTTACTTTTTATAAAGCACCATGGTAGACGATGCAGGCACAGGCAAGTAATTTTTGTTCCAGTTAAATATGCCGTTTAAACGTACTTCTTCGCCGTTGCATGCCACGGTCCAATTGTCTTGTGGAATGCTTAGGTTAATAGGATGACGGTTGCCGTTGTGTACCACCAAAATGCGGTTCCATGTATCGCCGTTAGCATTATTCTCGATGGTATAGGCTACCACGCAAGCTTGTCCAGTGTACAAGAAATGCAAGTTTTGTTGCAACATTTGGGTGGTAGGCATTCTAAAGGCAGGGTGTGCATTGCGTAGAGCAATCAAGCCTTTGTAATAGTTAAACATAGGTTCTTCTTTATACTTGAAGTCCCAGTTAATTTGGTTAATGCTGTCGGGCGATTGATAGGTATTGTGAACGCCTTGTTTGTTACGCATAATTTCTTCGCCAGCATAAATAAAAGGTACCCCTTGCGATAAGAAAATAATGCTTTGTGCCAAACGGTTGTAACGACGCATTTCTTGTGGAGAACTGCCGTAAGGAGCTGCGTAAGCAATTTTATCGTTCAAGCACATGTCGTCGTGGCACGATACGTAGTTAATTACTTGCGATGGTTCGCTTGCGTAAGGATTGTTAGAGTAATTAACCAAACCGTAATGAATGCTATCGTGTTGAGTGGCTGCTACTGCGCCAAATTTAATGGTTTCGTCGTAGCCTTGTGTGCCACATGCAAAGCCTGGAGTTTTGGCATCGGCCCAGCCGCCACGCAAACCGTCGCGAATATCGTCGCTAAATACGGCAATGCCAGGCATGCGGTTAACGTGTTGTTTTACAGCACGTTCTTCGTATGGAAGCGGAGAATCGGCAGCGGTCCAACCTTCGCCGTAAATAAACAAAGTTGGGTCTATCTCGTTCAACGCTTTGCGAATTTCGTTCATGGTAGTAATGTCGTGAATAGCCATTAGGTCAAAACGGAAACCGTCAATGTGGTATTCTTTTGCCCAATATTGTAGCGATTCGATGATATAGCGACGTACCATGGCGCGTTCAGAAGCCGTTTCGTTGCCGCAACCCGATGCGTTAGAGTAGCTGCCGTCTGCATTTTGACGATAGTAGTAACCAGGAACCGTACGGGTAAATGCGTGTTCTTCCCATTTAGAAGTGTGGTTGTACACTACGTCCATAATAACGCGAATGCCGTTTTTGTGCAAGGCTTGCACCATTTGTTTAAACTCTTTGATACGGCAAATGGGGTCGTATGGGTTGGTAGAGTAGCTACCTTCGGGAGCGTTAAAGCTAGCTGGGTCGTACCCCCAGTTGTATTTGTTCTCGTCTAGTTTGGTTTCGTCTATCGAGTTGTAATCAAAAGCAGGCAATAGGTGCACGTGGGTAACACCCAATTCTTTTAAGTGGTCAATACCTGTAGATTGACCGTGGCTGTTTTTGGTGCCTTCTTCGGTAAATGCCAAGAATTTACCTTTGTTTTTCATGCCCGAGTTGGGCGATACCGAAAAGTCGCGTACGTGTACTTCGTACAAAATAATGTCGGTAAAGTTCTTTTGAGCTGGTTTTACGTCGTTTTCCCATCCTTCGGGGTTGGTGTCGGCCATATCGATGATGGCACCGCGCACGGCATTAACCCCTACAGCTTTGGCGTATGCGCCTACGCTCTCTGCCAACCATTGTCCTTCGTGAAAAACTTGGAACGTATAGAATTTTCCTTTTAAGTCTTCATTAAAGGTGGTTTCCCATACGCCTTCGCCTACGTATTCCATCATTTTGGTGTTAAGGCGTGTGCCACCTAAACCTTCGTTGTAAAGGTGTACTTGTACGCTGTCGGCTTCTGGCGACCAAAGTTTAAAGGTGGTTTGTTTAGGTGAATAAACGTATTCTAAGTCGGTACCTTTGTATTCAGGATACTCGTTGTAAGAATTGTATTTTTGTGGAGTAGGGTTGCATGCAGTCATAAGCGTAATGAGGCTGAAAATGATAACTAGTAATGGTTTTAGATTCATGGTTTTATTTGATGTTAAGGTGGATATACAATTGTATAAGGTTTAGCGTGTAAAAGATTTATTCATAGGCCATTGGTTTGCATAATTGTGGCAAAAATACGAAAGATTGTCAAAAAATGCAATAATCAATAAAAAAAGCAACCGTTAAGGTCGCTTTTTTTATTGATTATTGTAAGGCTTTCCACAAATTGTCTACAGGGGTAGGAGCTTCTACGTGGATAAGTTCTTTGGATACGGGGTGGGTAAATTCAACGCTGCGGGCGTGCAGACTAATGCTGCCGTCGGGGTTGGAGCGGGCAAAACCGTATTTTAAATCGCCTTTAATAGGGCAACCCATAGCGGCCAATTGACACCTAATTTGATGATGACGTCCCGTTATTAGGTTTACTTCTAGCAAGGTGTAACGGTCTGATTGGCCAATAATTTGGTAATTCAATTCAGCTCGTTTTGAGTTAGGTTTTTCGGTATTATAAGCGTACGATTTGTTTTGTTTTTCGTTGCGTACCAAATAGTTAACCAATGTGCCTGATGCTTGTTTTGGCGTATTCTTTACAATGGCCCAGTAGGTTTTCTTAATTTCGTGGTTTTTGAGCATGTTGTTGATGCGCTCTAGGGCTTTGCTGGTTTTGGCAAAGATAACCACACCACTTACGGGGCGGTCTAATCGATGGGTTAAACCACAAAAAACATTGCCTGGCTTGTTGTATTTGTCTTTAATGTAGGCTCGTACAGTTTCTACCAACGGGGTGTCGCCGGTTTTGTCGCCTTGTACAATCTCGCCACTGGCCTTGTTAACGATAATAATATGATTATCTTCGTATAGTACGTTCATCTTCCCTTTACCGCTTCGTAAATTAGAATACCTGCGGCTACCGATACGTTGAGCGACGAAATGTTGCCGTTAATAGGAATGCTAACGTGCTCGTCGCAAAGTTCTAAAATTTCGGGCGATATGCCTACGTCTTCAGAACCCATTACAAGGGCAATAGGGCCCGCATAGTCGGCTTCAGTGTAGGTTTGTGTGGCTTTTTCGGATGCGGCAAATACCCTTAGTCCGCATTCTTTTAAAAAGTTTACCATGGCGGCTAGGTTGTGTTCGCGGCAAACGGGTAGCGATAACAAGGCGCCTGCCGATGTTTTAATGGCGTCGGCATTGATGCTGGCACTGCCCAATTGGGGAATCATGATGGCATCCACGCCTGCGCATTCGCAGGTACGGGCAATGGCGCCAAAGTTGCGTACATCGGTAACGCCATCTAGTACCACAATAAAGGGACACTTGGCGTCTTCGTACAATTGTGGAATAAGGTGGGTAATGCGTTGGTAGGCAACGGGCGATATAAACGCTACTGCTCCTTGGTGGTTTTTGTTGTTGCTAATGCGGTCTATTTTTTCTACCGGTACGCGCACCACAGGAATGTTTCTGCCTTTTACCGCTGCAAACAATTCTTGCGATAATTCACTTTGGATATCTTTTTTTAGTAAGATTTTGTCAATTTCGTGACCAGCTTCGATGGTTTCGATAATGGCACGAATACCAAAAATCATTTTGTTGCCCGATTCGTTATTTTTGCGGGGGGCGTTGTTGCGTTTAAAGTTCTTGTTGTACATACTATTGAGAGGTTGAATAAAAAGATGTAGTTTTAGGCACGTGATGCCTGAAAAAGCGGAGTTTACTTGGCGTAAATGAGCATTTTGAGGGCGAACGTAACGACAAAATACACTTTTTATTCATCCTCGGTTATGGATTATTCTGCTTCTTTATTATTAATAGTCGCCATGATTTTTTCTTCCAATTCGGCACTTAGTTCGGGATTATCCGATAGCAATCGCTTAACAGCGTCTCTACCTTGTGCCAATTTGGTTTCGCCATAGCTAAACCACGATCCGCTTTTTTTGATGATGCCCATTTCTACACCCAGGTCGATAATTTCGCCTACGCGCGAGATGCCTTCGCCAAACATGATGTCGAATTCGGCTTTGCGGAATGGAGGGGCTACTTTGTTTTTTACAATCTTAACGCGGGTTTGGTTGCCAATTACTTCGTCGCCGTCTTTAATTTGGCTGGTGCGGCGAATGTCCAAACGAATAGAAGCGTAAAATTTAAGGGCATTACCACCGGTGGTAGTTTCGGGGTTGCCAAACATAACGCCAATTTTTTCGCGTAATTGGTTGATGAAAATACAGCAGGTATTGGTGCGGTTAATGTTAGCGGTTAGTTTACGCAACGCTTGCGACATCAAGCGCGCTTGCAAACCAACTTTGTTTTCGCCCATGTCGCCTTCAATTTCGGCTTTTGGGGTAAGGGCTGCTACCGAGTCAATAACAATGATGTCAATGGCCGATGAACGGATCAATTGGTCGGCAATTTCTAGGGCTTGTTCGCCGTCGTCGGGTTGTGAAATAAACAGGTTGTCGATGTCTACGCCTAGTTTTTCGGCATAGAAACGGTCAAACGCGTGTTCGGCGTCGATGATAGCGGCAATGCCACCGGCTTTTTGTGCTTCGGCAATGGCGTGGATGGCCAAGGTGGTTTTACCTGACGATTCGGGGCCATAAATTTCAATTACCCTACCGCGTGGAAAACCGCCCACACCTAGTGCTATATTTAAACCCACAGAACCGGTAGAAATTACAGGTACGTCTACTACTTTGTCGTCGCCTAATTTCATGATGGTACCTTTACCGTGGTCTTTTTCAATTTTGTCGATTGCCAATTGCAAGGCTTTTAGTTTTTCTGCATTGGGCATTACTTTTGCTTCTTTTTTGTCTTGAGTTGCCATAAAATGTTGATTTTTTAGATTAATAATTAAGATGAAATATCACTCTTGCAAATGTAGTAAAAAAATGCCATTTCTTTCTGTTTTGTTAATAAAATTTCTTGTTGCTTCGCAACGTTAAATCGTTAAAACTCCTAAAGTAGGGACGCACGGTTCGTGCGTCCCTACTCAAAAATCGCAACGCCTCAACCTCAATTCGGTCCCTGAGCCTGTCGAGTTTCTTGAGCAGCGAGAGCAGAAGCAATGCTTGCATTGATTATGCCGAGTCACGAGAAAAAACATGGAATAATTTTCACATACAAAAACTACAAAATGTGAACTCGCTTCGCTCAAACAACACATTTTGCTTAACGTTTTTGCACATAAAAATCTATTTCCGACCTCCACCAAATGTCGTCAGATTGAATCGCCTCAACGACTAAACGCCTAAACGCCTAAACAACTAAACATCGACTCACCGACTCACCGAATCACCGCATCACCGAATAACCGAATCACCAAAAATTATTATCTTTGCGCCATGATACTAAAAATAGTGTTGCGCATAGTAGGAACCGTCTCGTTGCTATTGGGGTTGTTGGGCATTGTATTGCCCGTGCTGCCTACTACGCCTTTTTTGTTGCTCACGGCCTATTGTTACTTGCGTAGTGCGCCTAATTGGCACAAGCGTTTGTTACAAAGCAAGCATTTAGGTCCTTATATTAAAAACTTTCAAGAGAATAAATGCATACCGGTGCGTATTAAGGTGTACGCCATTAGTATGTTGTGGCTAACCATTGGCACTTCTGCTCTCTTTTTTGTACATTTGTGGTGGGTTCGCGTGTTGCTTGTTGTAATTGCCATTGGCGTAACCTGGCACATCTTGTCGTACCCTAGTAATCGCCTAAACACCGATTAGTCGATTATTCGGGCTTCGCCCTCATGAAGTTTGGCGGCGCCTCGGCATAGTTCAAACAAGTTTGACTCTGCTCTCGGCTTGCACAAACTTTCACCGATTCACCGATTAGTCGATTAGTCGATTCACCGATTAGTCAACAATTAATATGTCTAAAACAAAATTCTATACCGTATGGAGTGGCAAAAGCCCTGGCGTGTATGCTTCCTGGAAAGAGTGCGAGGAGCAGGTTAAAGGGGTAGAAGGGGCCAAATACAAATCGTTCGATACGCGCGAGGAGGCCGAGAAGGCCCTGCAAGGCAATTATTGGCAATTTGTTAAACCAAAATTAGATAAGCAAGCTACGCCTACACAGCATCCTCAGATTATAGCCGACAGTTTGGCAGTAGACGCTGCTTGTAGTGGTAATCCTGGCGATATGGAATACCGTGGGGTGTATGTTAAAACGGGGCAGCAAATTTTTATTCAAGGCGTGTACAAAGAGGCTACTAATAATATTGGCGAGTTTTTGGCCATTGTGCATGGTTTGGCGTTGCTTAAGCAAAAGGGTAGCAATATGCCCATTTATTCTGATAGTGTAACGGCGCAAGCGTGGGTTAGGGCCAAAAAATGCAAAACCAAGCTGGAAAGGACGCCTCAGAATGCGGCTGTTTTTGAGCGCATCGAGGCTGCCGAACGTTGGTTGCAAAATAATACGTACACTACTAAGATTTTAAAATGGGATACCCCAAAGTGGGGCGAAATTCCTGCCGATTTTGGCCGTAAGTAGTTTTATAGGTGTTTGAATTCAACCCTTACTTCGTTATCGGTTACGTTTACCATACCTAACTGACCATTCTTTAACGACCCTGTTGTGATGTATTGTACTCCCAACAGGGTTTGTTGGTTTTCTACGTGCGAGTGACCGGTAAAAACGGCGCTTACCTTATTCTCGCTAAATAGTCTATATAAAGCATGTGCTTCGTCGGCCATAAACACACCGTTGGTAATGTGTTGGTACTGTAGGTTGGTATGGGTAAATACAAAGCAATGGCGGTAGTTTCCTCGTTGTTTTAGCTGTTCTTGCAACCATTTGTATTGGCTATTGCCTAGGGTAGCGCTGGCCGATTCTAACATGATGAGCAAATCGTTGCCTGCTGGAGTTTGGATAATGGCGGTATAGGTAGACGATCCAAAGTTGTTTTGGTAGATGTCCCATCCAAAGTATAAATCGTGGTTGCCTGCTACGTAGAATGCGGGCAGTGGGCTTTGGCTATGCAGTACTTGGCTAGCGTAGGTGGCGTATGCTTCTTGACCATGGTAAATGTCACCGTTGTACACAATAAATTGGGCGCTGTCTTTGCCTGCGTTTTTTAGAAACTGTTCTACATAGGGTGGGGTGCTCTCTTTTATGTGTAGGTCGCTGGTAATCCAAAATGCATAGTTGTCATTGTCAACCTGTAGGGTGCAGGTAGGATGTGCTTGGTTGTAGGCTATGGATTGTTCAAATCGATGGTCTACGTCGCAGGGGGTATAAAATAGGTTGCTAATGTTTGTGTCTTCGCACGATGACAAAACGGCTAGTAAAAGCAGGGTGAAAAGGGATTTTTTAAGGTTTTTCATGGTTGTTGCAGTGCCGTTTGTTTAATTTTTTCGCTAAAGTTCCAAATAACCGCTATGCGTACTTTCCAATCGTAGGTGTTCATTAGTAGATTGCCTAGTCCGCAGGGTTGGTACAACCCCTCTAGTTGGTAGGTTACGTTTTTGGGGTACGAGTAGCTTCCGCCTACAAATACAATGGGCTCTATGGCGTGTCCTACGGCCATAATATCGTAGTTTTTAGCGCCAAGAGTAATGTTGTAGGGGTTCCCTTTTTTCCATGCGTAGGCTTGAACGCGGTATAAAAAGTTGGCAAATTCTGCTTGGCCTATGTTGTCGGTAACGGCGTAATTGTATTTGATGTTGTAGCCTAATTCTACTTCTACGTGGGGGTGGCAATAGGCGGCAGAGATGCACCAGTTGTGTTCGCGTATCAAAGAGGTGCGGTGTGGGTTTAGTAGGTACCTAAAGGTTACCTCTAGCGGAAATTTAGGGATGTTAAATAGGTAATCTACTTGTATATCAAAGGCATGAAAGGTAAGTTTGTTTTCGGGGGCCGATGTTACGCCTAATCCTAGCAAAAAGTCAAAACCTTTGTAGTGGTAGTTTGCGTTAATATCCACGTTGGCGTACGTTCCGGCTATGGGGTTGTTGCCCACGCTTACGTAGGTGCTTAGTGCGCTTTGTGCTTGAATCTTAGCCAGGCTGCACAAAAATAATAGTATCAGTATTGTCTTTTTCATATCAAGTATCACCGCTCAATCACGATGTCTTTTCATTGCATCGCCTCACCGCCTCACCAATTCATGTTTCGGCGATGCATCTTCCGACTTGGTTTCCGGTCGGGATTTACACATACAAAAACTACAAAATGTGAACTCGCTTCGCTCAAACAACACATTTTGCTTAACGTTTTTGCACATATAAATCTTTTTCCGACCTCCACCAAATGTCGTCAG
>JAFOFC010000016.1 GCA_017387515.1 Paludibacteraceae bacterium | reverse complement strand
GTAAACAACACTGGCACTACCCCAAAGAACAAAACCACGGCAACATCGCCCAGACCATGATGCGAAAGCGGATAAGGACCTGTGCTATAGGCCAGCGCAAATAGCATAATAACAGCCCCTACTATTACAAGCCACCAAGGTCCATAACACAACATTGCACACCCCACCACAGCAGCCAAGCCAAGCGTAACAAAAGTGGCATACTTCATTGCCTTTGGCGAAATTTCACCTTCTGTCACTCCCCTGCGAAACCCTTCCCTACCTTGTTTGTCCACACCGTTTTTAAAATCGTAATATTCATTGCCAAAATTGGATGCAATTTGAGCAAGCACAGCAAAAAGCAAACACAACACAGCAGGTACTGCATTAAATTTGCCTAAAAACACAGCACAAGCTATGCCCGCTATTACCCCAGACACACTCACCGGTAGCGTTCTTAGCCTCATGGCTTCTATCCAAACTTTTAGCATAATTTATTTTTTAGCCACATACATACGACATATTCCCAGCGTAAGCGGAGTGTGCTCCACAGTTGTAAAGCCAGCAAACTTTAGCATAGAAATAAATTTATCAGGCGCAGGAAAACGCAAAACAGAAGCAGGAAGATACTCGTATGCACCTCTATCGCCAGAAATCATACCACCAATGGCAGGTAATATTTTTAAGAAATACAGTTTGTAGCACCAACGGATAAAAGCATTAGACGGAACAGAAAGTTCTAATATAACCAATTTACCACCAGGAGTTAACACCCTGTACATCTGACTCAATCCTAGTTCTAAATGCTCAAAGTTGCGCACACCAAAACCCACTGATATGCGATCAAAAGTATTATCGGCATAAGGCAAATCTTCGCAATCTGCCACCGAAAGTTGGGCTGAAACACCTGCTTTCTGTATCTTTTCTCTACCCACCGCCATCATTCCTTCCGAAATATCGACACCCAACACCTGGCTACCCTGCGCCACTTTTTGAGCAATCTCAATGGTAAAATCACCCGTTCCGCACGCCACATCGAGCACTTTTAACGGTTCGGCAGTATCAACCATTTCGCGCACCGCTTTTTTGCGCCATCCTTTATCAATGTTTAAAGAAAGAATATGATTTAGTTTATCATAATCGGGAGCAATATTATCAAACAGTTTTCTTACGCCTTCCTTTTTTGCCATAATTATTTAAGTTTTAGTCTGATACAATATACATACGTAAGCAAAATTACATTCATAAGTAGCGCATAAATAATAGCAGGAAGCGCCATTTCACCACTATTAAAGATAAAAGGCGAAGATGCGATTGCAATGGCTTGCGCTGCATTTTGCATGCCCACCTCTATGACTATCGTTCGTCTTACCGCATCGGTAAAATTACCTATTCTGGCAATGATCGAACTACACAACATTGCCACAAGAATCAGCCCTGCAGCCGACAGACCCAGAACAGCAAAATGCTCAACTATTTCTGATTTGTATTGGTAAAAAAAGACCAATGCCAAAGTCATTAATGCAGGGAATGCCACTTTACTTAACACATTCTTTACTTTAACAGCTGCATCCGGAAGATAATTCCTAAACAAACTGCCCAACAACATCGGCACAAAAAGTAGCACTAAGTTCTGCACCAATAGTTTGCCAACGGGCAAATGAATTTCCATTCCCGACATATTCGATACTCCACTGGCAACAAACTCCATGATAATAGGCAGCGTAAATAACGTAATGACACTACTAAGTGCCGTAAGTGTTATTGACAATGCCACATCACCTTTTGCCAACATCGAAAAGACATTTGACGAACTACCTCCAGGGCAGCAAGCCACCAACACTAACCCCATAAAATAAACGGGTGGCAAATTTAGAAGCCAGGCTACTGCAAAAGCCAAAACTGGGAGAACGACAATCTGCCCTATCAAACCCAATAACACGGCTTTAGGATTTCTAACCACATTTACAAATGCCTTTTTACTCAAATCGATGCCCAATAAAAACATCAACACAATTAATATGGGCATAACTATCCAAATGGTATTCATATCGTTGTTTAATCTTCTGAATAACCCAAAATGTAATCGTTCATATAATACCCATTACCGATATGAAAATCGCCACTGCGTAGAATTTTTAGCCCCAAATGTTGATAAAAATGCAGTGCAGGATTATCGCGATTCATGTTTAGCTCTATCGTAATAGGTTTGCCCGAGGCTGTATTTTTAGCAAAATCAAGCACCTGATTAAACAGAATACGTCCCAATCCCTTGCCTTGATGTGCAGGCATAATGTAAATTTTATGCAAATGAAACTGCGCTTTACCCTCGGGAGTATCACCTTCGTATTGCACCGACACATACCCGCAAGGCTCATCACCCAACATAGCAATATAATACACATGCCCATCGCTCAGTTGTTTTTCTAGATTAGGCAAATAGTACATCCACTCCATCATGTAATCTATCTGATCGGGCGACAGCATTTCTCGATAAGTATGCCTAAACGTTACCTGTGCCATGCCGTGAATGGTAAGCAAATCGGCGGGGGTTGCTTTGAATAATTGATACGAATTCATTGACTTTCGTTTTAGGCTCCAAATATCGTGAAAAATCGTTCAAAGACATCATTAAAATTTCTTTTTAACATGTTATCGACGATTTTTTTCGTGTTCATAAAGGCTATTCTTGCTTTTTTTATACATTTGCATTGATTAAAAATACACCATGAAAATCAATCCAAACATACTCGACACCATAGGAAAAACACCTTTGGTGGCTTTGCAAAGATACTGCCAACAGGTAGGAATATCCAACAGCATCATTGCCAAGGTAGAGGCATTCAATCCTGGCGGTAGTGCAAAAGACCGAGTGGCTTTGCAGATGCTAAAACAAGCACAAGCAGATGGTTTGCTACAAAAAGGATCTACCATTATAGAGCCAACCAGCGGCAATACGGGCGTAGGATTAGCCATGGCATGTGCTGTATTGGGCTATAAGTTGATACTTACCATGCCCGATACCATGAGCATAGAACGTATTCGACTGGCTAAAGCATACGGAGCAGAAGTAGTTTTAAAACCCGGTACGTTGGGCATGAAAGGTGCTATCGAAAAAGCACAATCATTGCTACAAGAAATACCAGGTGCATGGATGGCTGGACAGTTTACCAACCTTGCCAATCCCACGGCTCATTACCTTACCACAGGACCCGAAATTTGGAACGACACTGCGGGTAAAATAGACATTTTTGTGGCTGGTATTGGAACAGGTGGTACCATTAGCGGTGTAGGCAAATTTTTAAAAGAACAAAATCCTGCTATACAGATTATAGGGGCAGAACCTGCCGAATCGGCTGTTCTAAATGGTAATCCTGCTGGGCCCCATAAAATACAAGGTATTGGAGCTGGATTTGTACCCGACACTTACAATGCCTCTGTGGTAGATAAGGTACTGGCAATTCCTGGTAACGATGCTATGCAAACGGCAAGATGCCTTGCACAGCAAGAAGGCATTTTGGTAGGCATTTCGTCGGGATGTGCCTTAGCTGCCGCCACACGCCTTGCCCAGATGCCAGAAAATGTAGGCAAAACCATCGTAGTCCTATTGCCCGATACCGGCGAACGCTACTTATCGACCGAACTGTTTCAATAGGCACAAATTTTGACTAATCGGTGACGTACTGATGACCGAAGGGAATAATCGACTAATCGACTAATCGACTAAACAACTAAACATATGATGA
The DNA here is from genome assembly GCA_017387515.1 of Paludibacteraceae bacterium. GTDB lineage: Bacteria > Bacteroidota > Bacteroidia > Bacteroidales > Paludibacteraceae > Enterocola. The sequence continues at coordinate 12,292 of JAFOFC010000016.1, read as the reverse complement.
CCAAACAAGAAACCATTGATTTAGCAGTAAAATATTTTACTGAAGGACATGCCTGTTCACAATCTGTACTTTTAGCCTTTGCCGACCGCATTGGTTTAGACAAAACCATTGCCAAACGCATTTCGGGCACATTTGGTGGTGGCATGGGTCGCCTACGCAGCAAATGCGGTGCCTTAACAGGTGGCTTTATGGTATTAGGCATGGTAGAAGGCTACGAAGGCCCCGAACAAATGGAACAGAAAATGGCAGTTTACAAGCGCGTACGCGAACTTAACAAAAAAGTAGAAGACCAATACGGCGAAACCAACTGCAACGAGCTACTTATTAAGTACTCCACCCCATGTAATGTAACCGAGCGCAAGCATCACCAAGACATTTGCGTAAAACTCGTTGCCGACACCACTGGATACTTGTATGATATGCTTGAGAAGTAACCGTCACTTGTCACTCGTCGCTCGTCGCCCGCCGATTAACCGATTAGTCGATTCGCCGATTAGTCAAAAAAAAATCCTTTCTCCTTTTTCAAATCTCAATTATTTTACGTATCTTTGCGGTCGCTTTTAGCATAAAGCACTAAAATTATTATTAACTAATTAAAAACAAGGACATTATGAACAAGTACGAAACCGTTTTCATTTTGACTCCCGTTTTATCTGACGTTCAGATGAAGGAAGCGGTCGAAAAGTTCAAAAAAGTGTTGACCGATGCCAACGCTGAAATTTTGAACGAAGAAAACTGGGGATTGCGCAAACTTGCCTATCCTATCGAAAAAAAATCTACCGGTTTTTATCAATTGATTGAATTTGCCGGAGAACCTGAGTTAATCAACACTTTAGAAACTCAATTCCGTCGTGACGAACGCGTTATCCGTTTCTTAACCGTGAAATTGGACAAATACGCTGCAGAATACGCAGAAAAGAGAAGAAAAAAACAAGGTAAAACTGAAGCATAAGGAGGAAATATCATGGCACAGAATCAATCTGAAATTCGTTATTTGACTCCACAATCAGTGGACAACAAAAAGAAAAAATACTGCCGTTTCAAAAAAAGCGGTATTAAATACATCGACTACAAGGATCCTGAATTCTTGAAAAAATTCTTGAACGAGCAAGGTAAAATCCTTCCTCGTCGTCTTACCGGTACTTCGTTGAAATTCCAACGTCAAGTTGCCCAAGCTGTTAAAAGAGCACGCCACTTGGCTTTGCTTCCATACGTAACCGATATGATGAAATAATAAGAGGAGGAAAAAGCTATGAAAATTATTTTGAAAGAAGATATTTACGGTCTTGGTTATAAAGACGATGTAGTAACCGTAAAAAATGGTTACGGACGTAACTATTTGATTCCTCAAGGAAAAGCTATCCTAGCTACTCCTGCTGCCGAAAAAATGTTGGCAGAAGAATTGAAACAACGTGCTCACAAATTGGCTAAAATCAAAGCTGACGCAGAAGCATTGGCAGAAAAAATCAACGCTGCTACTGTTAAATTAACTGCTAAAGCTAGCGAAGGTGGCAAAATTTTTGGTTCGGTTACTTCTTTGCAAATTGCTGAAGAATTGGAAAAACAAGGTATCAGCATCGACAAACGTACCATCCAACTAAAAGACGGTATCAAAGAACTAGGCGCTATCAAAGTAGCTGTTAAATTGCACCGCGAAGTTGCTGCCGAACTAACAGTAGAAGTTGTTGCTGAATAATTAGCATCACATATACAACAAAAAACCGACCTCAACAAGGTCGGTTTTTTATTTCAATCACATAACTAATCAATCCCACAAAACACAACGACAAAAGGACCCTTTAAATAAAGAATAACTAATAGCGTTCTACTTTTACTAATTCCAAGGTAAATATCAACGTACTGTGAGCGGGTATGTCGTCTAACTTTTGCGCCCCATACCCCCATTTTGCAGGAATATACACCTCCCATTTATCGCCCTCGTGCATACGCACCAAAGCAATTTGCCAACCCATAATTAAATCGCGAATAGGAAATAAAGCAGGCAACGTTTCACCTTCGGTACTATCAAACACAGTTCCATCTATCAGTTTACCGGTATAGTGCACAAACACCAAGCCATTAGGACCAGGGCACTTGGTTCCACTACCAGAAACCAACTTTTTGTACATCACCCCACTATCAAGCACCACCACATCATCCTCCATCGCCTTTCGCGACAAGAAGACCTCGTTCGCCTCTTTGTAAGGGTTGAATTTATGTTTGGTTCGTTTTTTCATTTTTAAGTGTGAAATTATTCTCACTATTTCCTATCGGGAGATTTGTCGCGGAAGAACAACTGCACCGGCGTCCCACACAAATCCCACATAGAACGTAGCTTATTCTCTAAGAAACGCTTGTAAGGATCTTTGATGTACTGAGGCAAATTAGCAAAGAACAAGAACGTAGGAGTCTTAGTTTCGGGAATTTGCATCACATACTTAATTTTGATGTATTTACCTTTTAATGCAGGGGGTGGATAGTTCTCTATAAGTGGTAAGAAGAACTCGTTTAGTTTATTGGTAGGTATACGACGACGACGATTTTCGAACACACGCATCGCTTCTTCTATTACCTTGTAAATATGGTGATTGGTAAGAGCAGAAGCAAATACAATAGGGAAATCGGTAAACGGTGCAAAGCGGTTACGAATGGCTTCTTCCATGGTTTTAACGGCTTTGCTGGTGCGTTCTTCTACTAAGTCCCACTTGTTTACACACACCACTAAACCCTTGCTATTGCGTTGAATAAGCGAGAAGATATTTTGATCTTGCCCTTCAATACCACGGGTAGCATCCAACATCAACACGCACACATCGCTGTTTTCGATGGCACGGATAGAACGCATCACCGAGTAAAACTCCAAATCTTCGTTTACTTTTGATTTTTTACGAATACCAGCGGTATCCACTAGGTAGAACGATTTGCCAAATTTGTCGTATTTGGTATAAATAGAATCGCGGGTAGTACCAGCAATATTGGTTACAATGTTGCGCTCTTCGCCAATATAAGCATTGATAATAGACGATTTACCAGCATTAGGACGACCCACCACAGCTATACGAGGCAAACTTTCGTCAAAGGCATCGTCGCTGGTGCGTTCGGTAAGCAAAGGCACTATAGCATCTAGCAAATCGCCAGTACCCGAACCTGTCATAGACGATACACAAATAGGATCGCCCAAACCTAGGCTATAAAATTCAGCCGATTGGTACAAAAGTTCGTTGTTATCGGCTTTATTAACTACCAATAATACTGGTTTTTTACAACCACGAAGCACCTTAGCTACATCGGCATCCAAATCGGTTACACCGCTTTGCACATCTACCATAAACAAAATAACGTCGGCCTCTTCTATAACCACACGCACTTGTTTATTAATTTCGCCTTCAAAAATATCGTCCGAACCGGTTACAAAACCGCCCGTATCCACTACAGAAAATTCTTTTTTACCCCACTCTACTTTACCGTATTGACGGTCGCGGGTAGTTCCCGACTCATCGCTTACAATGGCTTTGCGCGATTCTGTTAAACGATTAAAAAGGGTGGACTTGCCTACATTGGGACGTCCTACAATAGCTACTAACGACATATTTTACTGGTTATTAAGTGGGTATCCAAATAGTTTTAACTGTTTATCTTTGTTGCGCCAGTCTTTTTCAACCTTTACAAACAATTCTAGAAATACTTTCTTTTCAAAAAAGGCCTCAATCTCGGTGCGGGCTGCCATGCCTACCTTTTTAAGCATTGCTCCGCGTTTACCTATAATAATGCCTTTTTGCGATTCGCGTTCTACATAAATGGTAGCATGAATTTTAATCAATTTATCTTCTTCGTGAAATTGTTCTACCACCACCTCAGTTGAGTAAGGAATTTCTTTATCGTAGTTTTCTAAAATCTTTTCGCGAATAATCTCGTTAACAAAGAAACGCGCTGGACGGTCGGTAAGCGCATCCTTATCAAAATAAGGGGGCGAATCGGGCAACAATTCTTTAATGCGTACCAACAATTGCTCTATATTGAACTTCTCTAACGCACAAATAGGCACAATCTCTGCTTCGGGCAAAATGGTTTTCCATTTTTCTACCAACGCCTCTAAAGCCTCTTGCGAAGAAAGCAAATCAATTTTATTGATAATCAAAAACGTAGGAATACCCGATTGCTTGGCTTTTTCTAAAAAATCGATGTTTTTATCGTACGATTCTATCGTATCGGTTACATACAACAGCACATCGGCATCTTTTAGCGCCGATGTTGAAGCTTCCATCATCGATTCTTGCAAGCGATAATTAGGTTTCAATACCCCGGGAGTATCGGAATAGACAATTTGAAAATCTTCGCCATTCACAATGCCCATAATGCGGTGACGGGTGGTTTGCGATTTTGAGGTAATAATAGAGATACGTTCGCCTACCAACGCATTCATCAAGGTCGATTTACCCACATTGGGATTTCCTATAATATTTACAAATCCAGCTTTATGATTCATCTGTTTAGTCATTTAGGCGTTTAGTTGTTTATTCGTTTACTTCCACCCGCCAATCACTTGCAAAGATAATACAAACCGAGAGCAAAAACAAAAATAAAATATTCCTCCTTTCTCCTTTCTCAACTCTCCTTTATTTACTACCTTTGCCATACGCACCAACGATTACAAAAAAAATGAACCTCCATCGTTTTTTACAAGAGCAGTTAGCGACAGTGCCCGTAGCCAACGCCAACTACGAAAAACTAAAACAAATCAAAACCAAGGCATTTGACTTTGGCGATTACAAAATATACGTACATTTTAACCCTGCACGTGCCGTATCGTCATTAGCAAAACTGGATGCAAAAAGCATTGCCGAAAGGCCTTGTTTTTTGTGTGCAAAAAACCGCATCGAAGGGCAAATCGCCATCGATTTTAAGGGCAAATACGACATTTGCATCAATCCCTTTCCTATTTGCGACGAACATTTTACCGTAGTTTCAAAAATACACGAACCTCAAAGCATCGAGGGTAAAGTGCGCGACTTTCTAGATTTAGCAAAGCAATACCCAGATTTTATTGCCCTGTTCAACGGATCAAAATCGGGTGCATCGGCCCCCGACCACATGCACTTTCAATTGGTCAACAAAGATTATTTTCCCTACCCAATAGAAAACCCAATGCCAGGTGTGGTAGAGAAAATTGTTCTTCGCTCAAATAATGCAGAAGAGTTGGAAGCAAAAGTAAATGCGCAATTAGAGTTATTGCAACGCCAAGGCGAACTGCCTGCAAGCCATACAAACCTATTTTGCGAATACAAAAACGACCAGTGGGTATTTACTATTTTTCCACGCATCCAGCACCGTCCCCGCCAATTCTTTAGCGAGGGCGACGACCGTCTCATGATGAGCCCTGGTGCCATCGATATGACCGGCCACCTCATCGCCGCCCGCGAGGAAGACTTTAATAAAATCACCAAAGAAGTGATTGTGGATATTTATAAACAAATAAATAAATGTAAATTATGAATAAACTTATTACTACCATTGTTTTACTAAACATAGTATTTACAATTTGCACTTCACAAATCAAATATGTAGATTTTCATCAAAAAGATAGAAAAGAAATAATATTTACATATGACAGCCTCACTAATATAGAAGAACACACTCAAAATAATCGTAATATAGAATACAAAGATTACTATAAACATCTTATAGGACAAAAAATTACAAGTATTTCTACTGGAGATAATCCATATATTAAATCGGAAGGATATAAAGGATATCGTGCGTTAGAGTGGATGGATGGAATAAATTTCTACATAGACAGTGTTAATTATGATAATATAGACGGATATATATTTTATCTTAGAAATGAAAAAAATGTATCAGGGAATTTTCCCATAACAATAGACAAACATAAAGCATGGAGTCTTGATTTAGCTTGGGTTTGTAATGGTTATTATGAAAAGATAAAAGAACTTTTTTTAAATAAAGAGTTGGTATATATACATCGTGACCAAGAATATGATTTAAGTCCATATAGTATTACTGATAGATTTATGGATTACACAACTAATAAAAATTTAACAAAAATAATACCTTACAATAGTATTTGGAAATGCACAGATGTATTAGTTCTTCCTAATGAATTTACAAAAATTGGCCTTAACAGAGTTGTCTTAAATATTGAAAATGCACAATTTGGGAAATATTACATCTTCGTCTCAGAACTTTTTAAATTAAAAGAATATAAGAAAAACAAATTCTTAACTATGGATGATTACCATAAGTATAAAGCAACACAAAATAAATTATTAGCCGAAGCAAAAGCTAAAGCAGCAAAAGCTGAAGAAGAAAGAAAAAAAGCAGATTTAGAACGAAAAATACGTATTATATCAACTTATGGAGAATATTACGGAAATCTTATCCTCAAGGGAAAAATAATTATCGGAATGAATAAAGAACAATGTATAGAAGCGATAGGCAGACCATATAAAATCAACAGAACTACTACAAAATCAATGATATATGAGCAATGGGTATATGCAACAAAATATCTTTACTTTGAAAATGGGGTATTAACAACCATACAAGACTAAAAACACAATTTCTAATAAAATGGAAAAATTAGAATTAGGAAAATTTATTGTACAATTAATGATCCAATGCTGGGAGAGATTAATATTCTTTACCATATGCAATCAAGGTGAAGCTATCATAAAAAAACGTTTAGGACATCCCATTAAATGGAGAACTAAGCCAGGACTTTATTGGAAATTTCCACTTACAGATAATTTTGACAAAGTTGACATGAGAAGTAAATACGCTCAATTTAGCGCACATTCTTTTCATGTAACACTAAAAGAAGACAGCTCTATTATCCCTTATAATATACTTATTGACTTCCAAGCTGAATATAATGTGGTGAATCCATTAGTAATATATGAAGCTACAGGTTTTATGTACGAAGAAGACATCACAACATCATACATTAGTAACACCATACACGCTCACATTTCTAAATTAATCAACCAAAAAGAAACAATATCATACAAAGATATAGAATCACTATTTATAGAATTAAGCAACAAACTAAAAATTGACAAATACACTTCCTGCAAAGAGACAGAATTCGATAGTAATTTTTTAAAAAGAAAAAGAATTAACATTGATATCAGTAAATGCATTTCTATTAACAAAATTGTTCTCACATCATTTGACAAAAACATATCTATAAGAACAACGATATAATAAAACATAAATATGAACAAAATTATACATAAATCACATGTTATAAGTTCGCACGACACCAATCTAGATTCAGACTACGTTGAATGGATTGCAGAACTAAAACACCGTTATCGTTCTGCGCAAGTAAAAGCATCTGTAAGGGTAAATGCCGAAAAACTTCTCTTCAACTGGGAACTTGGTCGAGACTTAGTTCAAAAGAAAGCTGAAGAACGTTGGGGTGCAGGGGTTGTAGAGCAAATTAGTTTAGATATGAAACGTGAGTTTCCTGAGGCCGAAGGATTCTCTACATCTAATCTTTGGTATATGAAAAAATGGTATTTGTTTTATACTAACCAAGAACCATCTGCAAAACTCCAACAACTCATTGGAGAAATAACATCATCCATCAATAAGATAGAAATAAAACTTCAACAACCCGTTGGAGAATTCCAACAACAATCTAATTCTAACATTGTTAATAAGATAAGAGTGGATTTCCCTCAAATATTTTCACTCGTTCCTTGGGGACAACATATAGAAATAATCACACGAACCCAAAGTCTTGAAGAAGCTTTTTTCTACATTAATCAAGTTATAGATAAAGGACTAAGCAGAACAGCTCTTGTCAATTGTATCAAAGCAAACCTCTACGAACACCAAGGTAAAATCATAAACAATTTCAATGAACACCTACCAGAATTACAAAGCAAGTTGGTGCAAGAGGTGTTAAAAGAAAACTATGACTTTGGATTCGCTTCAGTAGAACATTGCGTATACGAAGAAGCAGAATTGGAAAATGCTTTAACAAAAAATATTACAGATTTATTATTAGAATTAGGAAACGGATTTGCATTTGTTGGTCGTCAAAAAGAGATTTATGTAGGCGGACGTACACGCAAAATTGATCTTTTATTTTATCATATCCGTTTGCGTTGTTATATTGTTTGCGAATTAAAGGTAAAACCATTTGAACCAGAATTTGCAGGTAAATTAAACTATTATGTAAATGCTGTAGATGAATTATTAAAAACGAATGACGACAATCCTACAATAGGACTGCTTGTTTGCTCTGATATGAATAAAATAGATGTTCAATGGTCGTTCAAAGGGATAAACACTCCTATGGGTGTAGCAACATACAACAATATTAAAATCAAAGACGCCCTTCCTAGCCAAGAGCAACTTGCTGAACGAGTTCAATTACTACAAAAAGAGTTACAAGAGACTAAACGTCTAATGAATAAAACAAAATAACATGAGCACCATACGCGTTGGTATATATACAAGAAAAGAAATTCGGGCGGTATTTCATGGAGAGTACAAGCACGGAGAGGAAGTGATAAGCGGAGAAAAAGTAATCTGCGAAGCGGGTTGGTATGTGCCATTGTCTGAAGATTGCAGTTTTTCGCTGATGGATGTAACCATTGGCATTGATTTTCATTGGGAAAGAAATGAGACCCAAACATTTAAAGGCAGTTTGGAGGTGATGAAGGCAAAAAATGGAGAACTTACTGCGGTAAATGTGTTGGATATTGAAGATTATTTGCAAAGCGTTATTTCGTCCGAAATGAGTGCTACCTCGCACATGGAATTGCTAAAGGCTCATGCTGTTATATCGCGCAGTTGGGCACTTTGCAAAATTCAGCGTTCGCTTGAGGGAAGTGCTTTTGCATGCCAAGAAAGCGAGGGCAAACGCATTTGTTGGTATGGAAGCGAGCCTCACGAAGGTTTTGACGTGTGCGCCGACGACCACTGCCAACGCTATCAAGGCCTACGCGCCAAGGACCACAAAAATGCCATCAAGGCGGTGCAAGAAACCCAAGGAGAGGTATTATGTCAGTTAGGAGTTAGGAGTGAGGAGTTAGGAGTTAAGGAATACGAGATTTGCGACGCTCGCTTTTACAAGTGCTGTGGTGGGGTTACCGAACAGTTTGAAACCTGTTGGGAAGATACGCACTTTGATTATTTGGTAAAGGTGGAAGACTTTCCAAAAGAAAGGAGAGTTGAGACGAGTCTGATGAAATGCGAAGCATTGAATAAAGGAGAAAGGAGAAATGATCTCACCACCGAAGAAGGAGCAAGAAAGTGGATTATGAGCAACCCCGATGCCTTTTGCAATACATCGGACAAAAAGATTTTAGGCCAAGTTTTGAACGATTACGACCAAGAAACCATCGATTTTTATCGTTGGAAAGTGGTTTACACCCAAGATGAGCTTACCGCATTGGTAGCGCGTCACGCCCCACAATTGGGCAAAATTATAGACTTAATTCCTTTAAAACGAGGCGTTTCGGGCAGAATTTACGAGCTTAACATAGTGGGTGAAAACGGAAGTATTATCATCGGCAAAGAATTAGAAATTCGTAAATGGCTATCAAACAGCCACTTATACAGTTCGGCATTTGTAGTAGAAAAAGAAGGCGAAACGTTTACCCTATATGGAGCCGGTTGGGGACATGGCGTAGGGCTTTGCCAAATTGGTGCTGCCGTAATGGCCGAGAAAGGCTATACATACAAAGAAATTTTAGCGCATTATTATCCAAACACACACTTGTTGTCCTTCAACCTGCTACAATCTTAGGGACCGCAATCTCTGGAACAACAAGTAAATGAGAATTGATAAAGGAGAAAGGAGAAATATGAAAAATAACAAGACCCCTTGGTCGTGGATCCCCACGTTGTATTTTGCCGAAGGTCTGCCCTACGTTTTAGTAATGACCGTATCGGTTATTATGTATAAAAACCTAGGCATATCCAATACCGAAATTGCGTTTTACACCAGTTGGCTGTACTTGCCTTGGGTAATCAAGCCTTTTTGGTCGCCCTTTGTAGATTTGCTTAAAACCAAACGTTGGTGGATTACTACCATGCAGCTGCTTATAGGCGCAGGTTTAGCGGGCATTGCGTTTTTTCTGCCTACCACATTCTTTTTCCAAGCTACACTGGCCGTATTTTGGCTCATGGCGTTTAGTTCGGCTACGCACGATATTGCCGCCGATGGCTTTTACATGTTGGCACTAAACGAATCGGAACAATCACTTTTTGTAGGCATTAGAAACATTTTTTACCGCATCGCTACCATTACCGGGCAAGGGCTGCTGATTGTATTGGCAGGCATGCTTGAAAAATGGACCGGTAACATTCCCTACGCTTGGAGTTTAGTATTTTTTGTATGCTCCGGGCTGTTTATCGCCATAGGCTTGTACCATACTTACCAACTGCCCAAACCCACTACCGACAAAGGCGCATCGTTGGGCAGTTTAGGCAACCTATTTAAAACCTTTTTCCAAAAGAAAGGCATCGTTTTATCGTTGGCTTTTATTCTACTTTATCGATTAGGCGAAGCGCAATTGGCCAAATTAGCCTCTCCGTTCTTGCTCGATAAGCCCGAAATGGGTGGGCTAAACCTCAGCACCGAACAAGTTGGTATTATTTATGGCACCATTGGGGTAATTGCCTTGCTGGTAGGAGGAATTGTAGGGGGCATTGTTGCCAGCAAACACGGATTAAAGAGATGGCTTTGGTACATGGTGGCCGCGATGAATGTGCCTAACTTGGTGTATGTGTATTTAGCCTTTGTTCAGCCCGAAAACTTTTGGGTGATTAGCAGTTGCGTTGCCATAGAGCAATTGGGATATGGATTTGGCTTTACCGCCTTTATGCTGTACCTTATTTACGTGGCACAAGGCCCCTACCAAACCGCTCACTACGCCATTTGCACTGGTTTTATGGCATTGGGCATGATGCTTCCTGGCATGATAGCAGGCTGGTTACAAGAGTTAATGGGTTACGATTGGTTCTTTGTTTGGGTATGCCTTTGCACCCTTCCAGGCATCATTCTGGCAGGCTTCCTACCCATCCCAAAAGATTTTGGAAAGAAGAAATAAGGCAACTACCACAGCATCGAGTCGGAACTATATCAACTTACTCAAGACCTCTATGACAGAAATAGAATTTAACAATGTTACTGCACAAAGTTTCTTGCCTAGGTCTTTTATCGAGGCTCCTACATGATAAACCTTATCGTCGATAATTAGAAATCTATCGTGACAACTTTTATTCACATGCACCGTTACCTGTGGATATTGAGTATGATGTCTGGCTAAGTCCAAAGAAAACTGCTGAGAAACTTTATATGTGTAAATTTCTGCAGACACACCTGTCTTACGTTTTGAAAGCAATGTTAACACAGAATCATCTACGTAATTATCAATCACTACAATACGATTCTTGGCTTGTTTTATAAAATTTGTCATTAAAATATGCGCATCATACACCTGATTATTATAGAATATATTTTCTTTTGGCAACTCATATTTTGAAAGTGCCTGAAAGATTGTTTCAATTTGCGATTCTGTCTTATCTTGCCTCTCCAGCATTATCAGCTGATGATGCTCAATGCTTTCTATCCGATTAAACAGCTGATCGTTATTTAGTAAAGTATGACGCATTGCAACAAAGGCATCCATTATCTTAATGCTAATATTTACAGCTATTTTGCTTTTTAATACTGCAGACAACATAGAAACTCCCTGTTCTGTAAATGCATAGGGATTTTGATAAGAAAATCTCAAATCATTGAGGTGGTCACAAATTGTGACCACCTTAATCTTCTCATCATCAGTAAGTTGAAACATAAATCGTTCAGGGAAACGCTCTATATTACGTTTTACCGCTTGATTTAACACTTTTGTCTCCACCCCATACAAACGCGCCAAATCGCGGTCAAGCATCACTTGCTTACCCCTAATGTTAAGGATAAGATTTTCTATATTTTCTAAAGGATTTTGATTTACCTGCAACGCATCATTGCCTGTAGTAATTTTTGTACCCATACAATTAAGAATTAAGATTGATCAATAAAATATTATCACTTTGCCCCTTATACTATAGAACAAAAGCAAGACAAAGGTAATGATTGTTGAGAAACTATGCAAGGGCAAAACGCGCTTATCATCACTCCGATTGTTTATTTTCTTAGTATCCACCACTCAAACCAAACAAATCGATTGGCTTTACTTACATCTTTACGACGAAAGGTAAATAAACTACCACAGTTCTTGCATTTATACCTTTGATGACCAATTAGCGT
>JAFOFC010000015.1 GCA_017387515.1 Paludibacteraceae bacterium | reverse complement strand
GGAGGTCGGAAAAAGATTTATATGTGCAAAAACGTTAAGCAAAATGTGTTGTTTGAGCGAAGCGAGTTCACATTTTGTAGTTTTTGTATGTATCAATCCCGACCGGGAACCAAGTCGGAAGATGAAGCGCCGAAACAAAAATAATGTGCAAAAAAACAAATCAACGATTCAACGAATCACCGTTTTTTTTGTATCTTTGGTGCTCATTATAAGTTATGGCAACAGACACAAAGAAATACAAAAAAAGCAATGCTGCATCGTCGGTAGAGCGTGCTGGAAAAGAATTTGGCAAAATACCACCCCAAGCGTTAGAGGTAGAAAAAGCACTTTTGGGTGCGCTACTCACCTATAAGCATGCTTATAGCACTGTCTGCGAACTACTTACTCCCGAAAGTTTTTATCACAAAAATCACCAATACATTTACGAAGCCATGCGCGATTTGTCGTTTGCAGGGCAACCCATCGATATGTTAACCGTATCGGAAGAATTAAAAAAAGGCCAACGCCTAGATGCCATTGGTGGTTTTGTTACCCTTTCGGAACTATCAGAAATTGGTACATCGGCCGTAAATATTGAAGAATACGCCGAAATTATCTACAATAAATTTTTGGCACGCGATTTAATTCGCATCTCCTCTAGCATAGAAGAACAAGCCTTTGGCGAAGAAGCCGACATTAAAACCTTGTTGGAATATGCCGAGGGGCAAATCTTTGAAATTAACCAACGTCGTGTTAAAAAAGAAGTTACCAAAGTGGGCGATGTGGTAGCAGAGGTAGTAAACCGCATTAAAAATGCGTCGCAACAAGAAGGCGGTTATACCGGCTTGCGTACAGGTTTTACCAAATTAGACCAAATGACCAATGGTTGGCAACCCTCTACCCTAAACATTATTGCAGCCCGTCCTGCCATGGGTAAAACCGCTTTTGTGCTTTCTATGGCAAAAAATATGGCCATCGACTTTGGATATCCTGTAGCCATATTCTCGTTAGAAATGTCCAACCTAGAGTTGGTTAACCGTTTGGTTATCAACGCATCAGAAATTGAAGGTAAAAAGATTAAATCAGGTAACCTTACCAACTCTGAATGGCAAGATTTGTATACCAAAACCAACTGCCTAAATAGCGCCCCCATTTACATTGACGATACCGCCAATATTTCGGTATCTGAATTAACCACCAAAGCACGTCGTTTAAAATCGGAACACGATATTAAATGCATCATCATCGACTACTTGCAGTTGATGAATGCCAGCGGTATGAGTTATGGTAGCCGCGAACAAGAGGTAAGTATTATTTCGCGTTCGCTAAAAGGGTTAGCCAAAGAATTGGACATCCCCGTTATTGCCCTATCACAGTTGAACCGTGGTGTAGAAAGCCGCGAAGAAAAACGTCCCCAACTTTCCGACTTGCGCGAATCGGGCGCCATCGAACAAGACGCCGACATGGTAGTCTTTATTCACCGCCCCGAATATTATAAGATCATGACCGACCCCGAGGGTAATTCTAACGAAGGTATTGCCGAAATCATCATTGCTAAACACCGTAGTGGTAGCGTGGGCGATGTTCGTTTGCAATTTACCAAAGAACTTATCAAGTTCTCTAATACAGACGAAAAACCTTATCGTTCATTTAGCTCGTCTGCATCGGCCATTACCCAAGATTTTGGTAGTCGTAGCAACGATATTATGCCCATAGAACCCTCTAACGAGGCACCATTTTAGTAAATAATTAAACCTAACAATATATGCAAAAATTACTTTTATTAGCAGACGAAGCCATTGCGCAAGGTGCGTTAGATGGCGGTCTATCGGGGGTATATGCCTATCCAGGTACTCCCTCTACAGAAATAACAGAATACATCCAGGCATCGCCCGAGGCCAAAGAAAAAGGCATTCACTGCCGTTGGTCTAGCAACGAAAAAACCGCTATGGAAAGCGCTATGGGTATGTCGTTTGTAGGCAAACGTTCGTTGGTATGTATGAAACACGTGGGTTTGAACGTAGCTGCCGACCCCTTTATGAATGCGGCCATTACCGGTGTTAACGGTGGTGTGTTGGTATTATCGGCCGACGACCCATCAATGCACTCGTCGCAAAACGAACAAGATTCGCGCTATTATGGCAAATTTGCGTTGATTCCAGTGCTAGAACCCTCTAACCAACAAGAAGCCTACGATATGGCATACAATGGGTTGGAATTGTCAGAAAAATTAGGACGCCCTGTGATGTTGCGCATCACTACTCGTTTGGCTCACTCGCGTGCAGGTGTTGTGCGTCGTGCACCCAAAGCACAAAACCAAATGAGCGCTCCAAAAATTGATCGTCAATTTATCTTATTACCTGCGAATGCAAAGAAAAGATATGCAGACCTATTGTCGTCGCAAGTAGTATACGAACAAAGTTCGTCAGAATCTGAATACAACCGCTTTGAAGACGGTGCCGACCACAGCATTGGTATTTTAGCTTGCGGTATTGGTTACAATTACCTAATGGAAAACTTCCCAAACGGTTGTCCTTACCCTGTATTAAAAATTGGTCAATATCCCCTACCTCGCAAAGCTACCGAAAACTTATTGGCTACCTGCGATAAGGTGTTGGTACTAGAAGAAGGTTATCCTATCATCGAAGAATTGCTAAAAGGATATACAGCTAAATGTTTAAACATTAGCGGTCGTTTAGACGGCACCCTTCCACGTCAAGGCGAACTTACTCCCGACTTGGTAGGCATTGCATTGGGTGTAAAACAACCCATCGAGACACCTATTCCAGAAGTAGTAAAAATGCGTCCACCTGCATTGTGCCAAGGTTGCGGTCACCGCGATATGTACGAAGCGCTTAACGCCGTATTGGCCGAATATCCTACCAAACGTGTATTTGGCGATATTGGTTGCTATACACTAGGAGCACTTCCTCCATTTGGTGCTATTGACTCTTGCTTAGACATGGGTGCTTCTATTACCATGGCAAAAGGTGCTGCCGACGGTGGTTTGTTCCCTGCTGTAGCTGTTATTGGCGATAGTACCTTTACCCACTCGGGTATGACAGGTTTGTTGGATGCTGTAAACGAAAACAGCAACATTACCGTGGTTATTTCTGACAACGAAACTACGGCTATGACCGGTGGTCAAGATTCGGCTGGTACCGGCAAAATTGAAGCCATTTGCTTGGGATTGGGCGTTGCAAAAGAACACGTACGTGTATTTGTTCCGCTTAAAAAGAACTTTGAAGAAATGACCCGCATTATTCGCGAAGAAATTGAATACAAAGGCGTATCCGTTATTATTCCTCGCAGAGAATGCTTGCAAACCCTTAAACGTAAAAAGAAATAATCAGATATCCTTGTTTAGTCGTTTAGGCGTTTAGGCGTTTAGACGACTATTTACAACTAAACAACTAAACATCTAAACAACTAAACGTTACAATGAAAACAGACATTATATTATCGGGTGTAGGTGGACAAGGTATCTTGTCGATTGCAGCGGTTATTGGCGAAGCTGCCCTAAGCAACAACCTATACATGAAACAAGCCGAAGTACACGGTATGAGCCAACGTGGTGGCGATGTGCAATCTAACTTGCGTATTTCTGACCAACCCATTAATTCAGATTTAATTCCACTAAAAAGCGCCGATTTAATTTTGTCGCTCGAACCCATGGAAGCCTTGCGCTATTTGCCTTATTTGTCGGAAAACGGTTGGATTGTAACCAGCAGCATTAGCTTTAAAAACATTCCTAACTATCCCGACGAAGCAGACGTTATTAACGAAATTAAAAAGGTTAAAAACCACGTTTTAATTGACGTAGAAGCTTTGGCAAAAGAAGCAGGATCGTTGCGTACCGCTAACATTGTATTATTAGGTGCTGCCCTACCTTATTTAGGATTACCCGAACAATACATCGAAGACGCTATCCGCAGCATTTTTGCCCGCAAAGGAGAAGAAATTGTAGAACTAAACCTTAAAGCACTACGCGCTAGTAAGAAATAGTTGCTCGTCACTTGTAATTTATTAAAGTAACCTTAATATTTAAATTAACTTTACCGATTAGTCGATTTATCGATTAGTCGATTCACCAAAAAAGAAGAATATGTTAACCACCATTTTAGCTATTGCCGGCAAACCCGGTTTATTCAAATTAATTTCTGGTAGCAAACGCATGATTATTGTAGAATCGTTAATCGATGGCAAACGTGGTCCTGCTTATGCTAACGAACAAGTAAATGCATTATCGGATATTGCTATCTATACCGAAGACGAAGAAGTAGCACTACGCGAAGTTTTTGCTGCTATTCAAGCCAAAGAAGGAAAAGAACCCATTGCGATTGATGTTAAAAAAGCATCGGCAGACGAATTGCGTAGCTATTTTGCATCAGTATTGCCTACCTTTGATCGCGACCGCGTACACAACAGCGATATCAAAAAAGTGATTCAATGGTATAATTTATTGTTAAAGAATGGTTTAACCGATTTCACTGAAAAAGGCGCAGAAAACGACGAAAAAAAAGTTGAAGAAAATGCATAATTTTTTGCTAAAAAATTTGCAGAATTCAAATTCTCGCCGTATCTTTGCATCGCTTTAACAGAGAAACACTCTTCCTTAGCTCAGTCGGTTAGAGCATCTGACTGTTAATCAGAGGGTCCTTGGTTCAAGTCCAAGAGGGAGAGCAAAAGAGAACAACTTCGGTTGTTCTCTTTTTTTGTGATTTGCTCCCATCGGTCCCTGAGCTTGTCGAAGGGCCGATATAGTTAGGAGTTAGGAGTGAGGAGTTAGGAGTTAATCGGTGGCTGAGCCTGTCGAAGCCCCCGATATAGACCGAGTCATCAATTCAATTCGGGCCCTTGAATATTTCTTTTGCGACTCGGCATAATCAATGCAAGCATTGCTTCTGCTCTCGCTGCTCAAGAAACTCGACAAGCTCAGGGACCGAATTGAGGTTGAGGCGATTCAATCTGACGACATTTGGTGGAGGTCGGAAAAAGATTTTTATGTGCAAAAACGTTAAGCAAAATGTGT
>JAFOFC010000014.1 GCA_017387515.1 Paludibacteraceae bacterium | reverse complement strand
TTGCTTTTAAAAACGTCCTCGTTGATAACTAATAAAATCTCGTTTGCAGTGCCGGTTGCACTGGGTAATACACTGCCACCATCGCACGATGTGCACAACAGCATAATAGCGCTGGCTATGGTATAAACTATTTTTTTCATGCCTTTTTATTTTGTTGGGTTGATAACATGCCACAGGCTGCGTCTATGTCTTGTCCGCGCGATTTGCGGATGGTAACACTAATGCCTCGGCGCATCAACTGGTTTTGAAATTGCTCGATGTGTGCCATGGGGGTAGGGGTTAATCCTACGTTGGGAATTTGATGAAAAGGAATCAAATTAACATGGCAGGTAAGGCCTTTAAGCATATCGGCCAATTTGTTGGCGCACTCTATGGTATCGTTAAATTGATCAAATAGGGTGTATTCTATCGACAATTTGCGTTGGTGCGACCAGTCGTATTTTTTTAGCAACGATATAACGTCGTTAATAGGAAATGCCTTTTCGGCAGGAATCAATTCACGACGCTCAAATGCCGATGGAGCGTGCACGCTAACGGCCAAGTGGCAGCTGGTTTGGTCCAAAAAGGCGGGCAGGTTGGGCAAAATACCTACGGTCGATAGGGTAATGCGCTTAGGACTCCAAGCGTATCCATAATCGGCTGTCATAATATGGATGGCTTTAAGCACCGCCTCTAAGTTGTTTAGCGGTTCGCCCATGCCCATAAATACAATATTGGTAAGCCTATCTGGCTCTTTAATGCTTTGCACTTGGTTTAGAATTTCGGCCGTGGTTAGGTTGCCGGCAAAACCTTGCTTGCCTGTGGCGCAAAACAAACAATTCATTTGGCAACCCATTTGCGACGATATGCAAAGGGTAGCGCGGTCTTTCTCTGGAATAAACACACTTTCTATGTGTTTGTTGTTGCCTACCTTAAACAGGTATTTTTCGGTACCATCGGCCGATGTGGCAATTTGTACAGGGTCTGTTACACCAATTTCGTATTGCTCTGCTAGGGCAGCGCGTGCCTTTTGCGACAAATTGGTCATTTGGTCGATACTGCGCACATGCTTTTTGTACAACCAATCGGCAATCTGTTTGGCTGTAAAAGCAGGCAATCCAAATTGGGATACAATGCCTTTTAGTTCTTCTAATGTGCTACCTAGTAAAGGAGTCATAATCAAATTTAATAAAAGGAGAGTTGAGAAATGAGAAATGAGAAAGATATTCAATGAGATTTTATTTCTCCTTTCTCAATTATCAACTACAAAAGTTGATTCATGCGGCTAATGTACTTTCCTATAATATCAAACTCTAAGTTTACCATGCTGCCGGCTTGAATGTGGCAGAAGTTGGTGTTGTCGTGGGTGTACGGAATGATGCACACTTGGAAACTATTGACCGTAGGGTTGCACACCGTTAGGCTAACCCCATTTACGGTTACCGAACCTTTGTCTACCGTAAAGTATCCGCGCTTAATCATCTCGGGGCTACTTTGGTATTGGAAGGTGTAAATCCAACTGCCATTGGCGTCTTCTACGCTTTGGCAAATGGCGGTTTGGTCTACGTGGCCCTGCACAATGTGTCCGTCCAATCGGCCATTCATTAGCATGCTACGTTCTACGTTTACTTTGTCGCCTACTTGCCATTTGCCTAGGTTGCTACGTTCTAGCGTTTCTTTCATGGCGGTAACGGTGTAGGTGTTATCTTGTATGCGTACCACGGTAAGGCATACGCCGTTGTGAGCTACACTTTGGTCAATTTTTAACTCATTTACAAAAGAGCAAGTTAGGGTAAAGTGCAAGTTGTCTAGTTCTTGCTCAATACCTACCACAGTGGCCATTTCTTCTACAATTCCAGAAAACATATTATATACGTGTTACTTGTTGTACACCTTTTACGGTGCGAATTTTTTGAATAATTTTATCCAACTCTTGGGTGTTGGTAACGGTAAGTACCAATCGGCCCTCAAACATACCCGCATCCGAGTTGATGGATATAGAACGCAAAGTTACAGATTTTTCTTTAGATATTAGCGAACTTATGTTGGTAACTATGCCTAAATCGTCTATGCCCGTTACGTGCAGCGTGCAAATGTTTTGTTGTCCCGACGAGGCTTCCCAAGCCGCTTTTACAATGCGGTAACCAAAACGCGATATCATTTGTGGGGCATTAGGACAGTCTTTTCGGTGTATTTTAATGCCTCCCGATACGCCCACAAATCCAAAAATTTCGTCGCCAAAAATGGGGTTACAACATTTGGCCATGGTATATTGTACACCCTTGGTTTCGTTGTTAATAATCAGCACATCCTCGTGTTTGGGGCCTCTGCCGGTGTACTCGGTGGCCTTTGGCGGAGCCGTAATGGGTTCTTCGCGTTTATCAAAATCTAGGTATTGCTCCCTAAACTCTAGAATGTCAATTTCTTCGTCGGCTATTTCGATGTATAAATCGGATAGGTTCTTGTAGCCAATTTTTTTGGCCAATCTAGATAATCGTGCTTCGTCTAACTCTAGTTTCCAATTCTTAAAGCGACGTAGCAAAATTTCGCGGCCAGCATTGGCTTGCTTGGTTTGGGTTTCTTTTATAACCTGGCGAATGCGTTGTTTGGCCTTGCTGGTAACTACAATGTTAATCCAGTCGGGACGTGGTTTTTGGTTGGGCGATGTGATAACCTCTATTTGGTCGCCATTGTTTAGCACGTATTTAAGGGTAACGTTTTTGCTGCCAATTTTACCGCCTACGCAAGTAGAACCCACATGGGTATGAATAGAAAAAGCAAAGTCTAGCAGGGTAGCGCCTTTGGGCAACTTATGCAAATCGCCGTTGGGGGTAAATACAAAAACCTCTTCGTCGTATAGGTTTAGTTTAAACTCGTCTAGGTATTCGTTGCTGTTTAGTTCGGGGTTTTCTAGCACCTCGCGTAGGTTTTTAAGCCATTGGTCCATGGTGGCTTCGCCTTGCACACCCTTGTATTTCCAGTGGGCAGCCACCCCTTTTTCGGCCACCTCGTCCATGCGTTTGGTGCGAATTTGAACCTCTACCCATTTGCCCTCTGGGCCCATTACCGTGGTATGCAACGATTCGTACCCGTTGGCTTTGGGGTTAGATAGCCAATCGCGCAAGCGTTTTGGGTTGGGTTGGTACATATCGGCCACTACCGAATACACTTGCCAACATTCGGCTTTTTCTTTATCGATGGGGCTGTCTAAAATAACGCGTATGGCAAATAAATCGTAAATCCCTTCAAAGGTGGTGTTTTGTTTTTTCATTTTGTTCCAAATGCTAAAGATAGATTTGGTACGTCCTTTGATGGTAAACGTAAGGCCTGCCGCCGTTAGTTTTTGGCGGAGGGGTTCTATAAATTGATCGATGTATTGGTCGCGTTCGCGTTTGGTTTCGGCCAGTTTGCTAGCAATTTCTTTGTAAATAGAAGGCACGGTGTATTTCATCGATAGGTCTTCCATTTCGGTTTTAACCTTGTACAGACCCATGCGGTGTGCCATAGGAGCATACAAAAAGGCGGTTTCGCGCGCTATGTATTGTTGCTTTTCGGGGGATTTTAGGCTTAAATGACGCATGGTATGCAAGCGGTCGGCTAGCATAATCATAATAACGCGTACGTCTTCGGCCAATGTTAGCAACAGTTTTCTAAAGTTTTCGGTATCTAGCGATGGGGTTTTTGAATACAACTGCTTAATGCGGTCCATACCCCGTAAAATGGTGGCAACCTCTACGTTGTATTGGGCCTCTATGTTGTCTTGGTACAGTTTATCTTTTACCAAGGGGTATAGCAATATGGCCACCACGGCCGAATTGCCTAAACCTAATTCGGTAACGGCAATGTGCGCAATTTGCAGGGCTTGTGATACTTTATAATCAAAGCCACTAGGCAAGGCGGTTTGTTTGTAAACCTCTTGTATGCTGCGCACCATATCCTGATTGATAAAATGGCGGCAACTGCCCATTAACTGCTTGTAATGTGGGTGCCAACTTGCGGTTTTCATTGTAATGTTATTTGAAGTTCATGATTGGGTTTTACCGATGCTACCGACGACCTTACAAAGGCAATGTAATCGGTATAGTAAGGGGTGGGGAAATAGTAATCCAAGCAAAATTGCGCCTTGTCGTTGTTGTAGAACAGGGTTCTAATTAGGGTGCGCTCTTGGTTTTGCATTTCTAGCCAAATTAGTTTGGGGTAGGCCTCGGTGTTGTATCTAGTTAATGTTACCTGATTCCAATAGCCATTAGCATTGTAAGCAGTTTGGTAAAAATCCAATTCGTTCTCTGTTTTTTCGTAGGGAATGTGGCGCATGTCCGATAGGCTGATGTTAGCGCCCAAAATGGTATCGGCATAAATACGCAATAGTTTCATTTCAAACGGATTTTGCAGGGTGCGGATGGTCGATACCGAATCGACAAACGTTTGGTCTATTACCATCGAACCCACAGGAACTTTTACTTCCATTTGAATATCGGGCACAATACTAGGGTTTTCCTCTAACAGCTGTTTGTCTGCCGTGTAGGGGTATGGGTTAGTACATGCGGTAAGCCCTGTTATAAGAGCTGCAACAATAATAAATAGCGTTTTTTTCATGTTATTCTTGGTAATATACGCGTTTTACGCGGGCCGAAACGCCTGTTAATATTTCGTATGGTATGGTATTGGTTTTTTCTGCCAAATGGCTGATGGTTAACTCATCGCCAAAGATGGTAACGGTGTCGTTTTCTGATACGTCTTCAATGTCGGTTACGTCTATCATGCACACATCCATGCAAATATTGCCCAAAAAAGGTGCTTTTTGGCCGCGCACCAAGGCGAAACCATTGCCGCCGCCAAAGGCCCTGTCCAATCCGTCGGCATAACCAATGGGTATGGCGGCCACTTTGCTATCGCGCAGCAATACACCCTTGCGGTTGTATCCAATGGTTTCGCCTTGTTTTAGCTCTTTAATCTGCAGTATAACGGTTTTGAGCGTAGCCACGTTCTGAATAGGCGAAGCATCGTCAATGCCCACACCATACAAACCAATGCCCATGCGCACCATTTCGTATTGATGCAAGGGGAAACGTTGTATGCCCGATGTATTTAAAATATGACGTAAAAAAGCATAAGGTAGCGCTGCCTGCAACGTGCTGGTACATGCTTCAAACAGGTCTATCTGGCTTTTGGTAAAGGCATCCATAGCGGGGTCTTCGGCCGCAGCCAAATGCGAAAACGCCGATGCCACTTTTATCACGTTGGTATGCTTAAGTATGCTTATAAGCAAAGGTAGGTCTTTCTTTTCAAAACCCAAACGGTGCATGCCCGTATCAAATTTTAGGTGAATAGGATAGTGGGTAACCCCTTGCTTATCGGCAAATGCCATAAACCGTTGTAGTTCGGCAAAACTGTAAATTTCTGGTTCTAAGTTATTATCCAGCAATAAATTAAAACTGCTGGGTTCGGGGTTCATAACAATAATGGGCGTACGAATGCCTGCTTTGCGCAGTTCTACGCCTTCGTCGGCCACAGCAACCCCAAAATAATCGCAATGAAAATGACTTAAGGTTTGGGCTATGGTAACGGCTCCGCACCCATAAGCATTAGCCTTAATCATGGCCACGGTTTTGGTTTCGGGTTGCAAAAACGAACGCAGGTGTTTAAAATTGTGCACCAAGGCGTTTAGGTTGATTTCCATAACCGTTTCGTGGCGTTTTTGTTCCAAATAAGCCGTAATTTGCTCTAATTGGAACATACGAGCCCCCTTAATTAGAATAATTTGATTTTGAAACGAGGGGTGCGTATCTAAAAACTGCTGGGTGGTGCTATAAAATTGGGTTTGCATGGGAAACAAATGCCCAAATTTAGGCAATACCTTTCCTATCCCAATAAGGGTGTCAATTTTCTTTTCTTTAAGCAGCGACGATACGGCTAGGTACAAATCTTCGTCGTTCATGCCCGTTTGCAACATGTCCGATAAAATAACGGTTCTGCCTATAGTTTTGCCAGCAGCCTGTGCACTAAGCATACTAAGGGCAACGTGTAACCCCTCTAAATCGGCTGTATAGGCATCGTCTATTAAAAGGCAATTGTTTAATCCTTGTTTTATAGACAAACGCATGCTAACGGGGTGTAGCAATTGGGTATCTACATGGGTATGCCCCAAGATGATGCAAGTTACCAATACGTTAATGGCATTCTCTAGCGATGCCTTGTCGGCAAAAGGCAGGGTGTAGCAATGCGCTTCGCTTTGGTGATTTGGTGCAATGTTTTTGGGTTGAACCCATAACTTTGTTTGGGTGGTGGTTTGCGCCTCAATGTGCACGTTAATGGTGGCAGTAGGGTCGTCGTAGTTCCACGAAACCAATTGGGTGTTTGGCAACAGTTGCGCCGCCAAACTTTCTATGGGGTACTCTTTGCAATACACCAAGGTTTGGGCATGGGTAAAGAGTTGTAATTTTTCGTATAACTTTTGTTGGGTCGATTCAAAACCTTCTTGGTGCGCAGTGCCCAAATTGGTAAAGATGCCAATGGTAGGGCTAATGATGGGCGCAATGTGTTGCATCTCTAAAATGGTCGATATGCCTGCCTCAAAAATACCCAACTGGTGCTCGGGGCGCATTTGCCAAACCGATAGCGGAACCCCAATTTGAGAGTTAAAACTTTTGGGCGAACGAATGCAACGATAGTAGGGTTGCAGCAACGCATACAACCATTCTTTTACAATGGTTTTGCCGTTGCTGCCCGTAATACCAATAACAGGAATATCAAATTGTTTGCGGTGTTCGCCTACCAAAAATTGCAAGGCAGAAAGGGTGTTTTCTACCACCCAAAAGTTGGCATCTTGGTTATTCCAAGCCTCGTTGTACTGGCTTACAACAAAATTTTTAACGCCTTGCTCTAACAATTCGTCTACGTATTTGTGTCCGTTGCCCGTTTTGCTGGTAAGGGCAAAGAAAATACTCTTGTCGGCATAAATGCAGTTGCGACTATCTATTAAAATATAGTCTATTGTACATTCTTCGCACGCTTTATTGCGCGGATTGCCTAATATTTTTGATAATTCTGTTGTGGTCATATGTCGTTTGTCGTTTGTCGCTTGTCGTTTAGTAGATCCTATTCGGTCCCTGAGCTTGTTGCTCCCTTTCGGTCCCTGAGCTTGTCGAGTTTCTTGAGCAGCGAGAGCAGAAGCAATGCTTGCATTGATTATGCCGAGTCGCAAAAGAAATATTAAAGGGCCCGAACCACTGCTTCTTCGTTTAGGCGCTTCATTCAAAGCCTACGCTCTTCGCGGCATTTTTGCTTTGTATTTCCGCTCAATCACGATGTCTTTTCATTGAATCGCCTCAACGACTAAACGAATAATCGTTGAATCGCAAATCAGCGATTCCGCGATTCAACACTCGCGAAGCGAGTTCAATTCACCGCTAGCATTTCTTCCATGTTAAGCCCTGTGGCTTTTTTTAATTGTTTTATTAAATACCAAAGTGCTATTACCATCACCAAGGTAGAGGGTAGGGCAATAACAGGGTAACTAATGGCGGTTAGTTTGCCCAATTCTTCGTTAAAAGCCTCGGTACCCGCAGGACTCACCACAATGTATTTGGTAACGCAAAAGTTTAAAATGCTCGATACCAAAAACGATGCCGCTACCATCCAAGTGGCATTGCGCAATGCGTTTTTTACTTGATTGCTTGTGCCGTTGGTTTGTAAACGTTCTTCTATAAGCGGTAGTTTTAGCAATTGGTCGTTATAAATTATCTTTTCGATTAGCGGATACTTGGTGTATTGCGAAATAAGCACTGCAAGCCCTATTAGCAACGGTACTGCCGCTTCTTTTACCGCTAACCATTGGGTGGGTATCTCTAAAATGCCAATAATGCCTGTAAGTAGGGTGCTTATCAAGCCAAGAATGGCAATAAAACCTACTTTCTTTTGTACAATTAGTTCGTAAAGGCTCAATCCAACCGGAAAGACTAGGGCAATTAAAAAGCCTGGTATAACCCCCAAATATTCGGGTGTGCTAAATTTTGATAGTATTACGGCGGGTATTACAATACTAAGCAAAATGTTTAGTAATGGATTCTCTTTTTTCTGTTTGTTCATGTCGTTTGTTTGTTGCTTTGCAACGTTTAGTCGTTTAGTCGTTTAGTCGTTTAGGCGATTCCGCGATTCAACGATTCCGCGATTCCGCGATTCATCGATTTAACGATTTAACAATTAGTCGGGCTTCGCCCTCAAATATTTCTTTTTCCAATTTTGAAGCATGGTGGCAATTTTTTCTTGCAGCTGCTTATAGGCTTCGCTTTGGGTGTTGCTGGGCCTGTGCTGTTGCATTTGTGTTATTTTTAGCCGATTGGCGCACGCTTTTTGGGTGGTTTCAGAAAAAAACGTTTCGCTAAACCGTTGCCAAATGTATTGCACAGCCAGTGGCGAGGGGTGCATCATGTCGTCGGCATAAAAACGATAATCGCGCAATTCGTCCATCATAATTTCGTACGACGGAAAATAGCTGACGTTATCCCATTGCTTTTCTACTTGTTCGCACGCCAACAGCAAAAGGGCTTTGCTTAGGTTGTTTTGGTGCGCTCCGTCTTTTAGGTGACGAATGGGGCTAACCGTTACAATAATTTGTTTGCCTTGTGCAAGGCTGCAAATCGTGTTTAAGCAGGTTACTATTTGTTCTACCGATAGCCTGCTTCGGGTAAATTGTTGGGCGGGTAGGCGATGGCAGTTACCTACTACCTGGCCTGTTTGATGCCAAGTATAGCACCATGCTGTACCCAACGTAATAATTAGCACGTGGCTGTTTAGCCAGGCTTGGTGTGCCTGCAAAATAGCGTTATTGATTTTTTCTAGGGCTTTGGGGGCCTCTGGGTGCGAAAAATCGCTATGAAAATCAATGTGATGCCATTTTTCGTCTTGCAAAAACAAGTCTTCTTGCTGTATAGGCGTGCCTTTAATAGCATATTGTATGCCTTGCGCAATAGAAATGGGGTTGTATAGGGCACCAAAGGGATTGCAAGCATCAAAGCCATTTTCTATTATTTTTTGCGTGATGTTGCTAGCAAAGCACGACCCTATACACAACACACTTTGCTGATGTGTTATGCCTGTTGATGATTTTGGTATGTTTACGATGCTTCTAAATTGCATGTTGCTTGTCGTTTGTCGCTTGTCGCTTGTCGCTTGTCGCAAACTTCTAACTCCTAACTCCTAACTCCTAATTCCTAACTCCTAATTCCTAACTCCTAACTTATTCAAACAATTGCAATAGCTCGGTTAGTTTGGGTGTTAGAATAATTTCGGTACGACGGTTCTTTTGACGGGCTTCTTTGGTGTCGGCTGTATCAATGGGGTTGAATTCGCCACGGCCTGCCGCCATAACGCGCGATGCTTCTAAGTCTTTGTTTTCTAGTAAAATACGTACAATAGCAGTAGCACGTTTAACACTCAAATCCCAGTTGTCTAGCACATGGCCGTTGCCTGCATAGGGCACGTTATCGGTGTGACCTTCTACCAAAATATCAATGTCTTTGTTGGCTGCCAATACCGCAGAAAGTTGTTGTATGGCCTTTTTACCGCGTGCATCTACGTTCCATTTGCCCGATTGGAACAGTAATTTTTCGTCTAGTGACACGTAAATACGTCCGTTGCGCGATTCAATTTGCAAACCATCGCCCTCGTAGCCTACCAATGCTTTTTGAATTTTGTCTTTAATGTCTTGCATTTTTTGGGCTTGTTGCTCTATAAGGGCAGTAAGTTCTGTAATTTTGGCATTTTGAGCTTCCAATTGGTTTTGTTTTTCTTGCAAATCGCGTTCGGCTTTAAACAGCGCATCTTCGCGTGCCATTAGTTCGCTTTGCAAAGCCTGAATTTCGCTCAACATGGCTTGAATTTCTTCTTTGCTTTTGGTCGATTTAAGTTTATCAAGCAACTCTTTGTTGTGCGCTTGCATGGCGTTGCAGTCGTCTTGAACGCGTTGCAATTCTTTAGATAATTGGTTTACCTCGTCGGCTTTTTGGGTAGCCTTTTGTTTAAGTTGTGCCAATTGTGCTTCTAGGTCTTTGTTTTTATTTTTTTCGGTCGATAGGGCTTCGCCGCAAAGACGGGCTTCGTCGTAATAACGGGCTTCGCTTTCTTTGGCTTCGTTGTACTTAGCTTTGGTAACACAGGCGCTAGCCGATAGGGCTAATGCTGCTAAAAATAGATACTTCTTCATGATTCGTTAAAATGTTTGCGTAATGAGTACAAATTTAGCAAAAGAAGGCACAATTCGCAATTAAAAAAATATAAAAAATCGTTTAGTTGTTTGTCTCTCGTCGCTTGTCTCTCGTTGTTTGTTCGCTTCGCTCACGTTTAATCGTGTAATCGTTTAATCGTTGATTATTCAAAGCTTCACTTTTTATGATTTCAGGCTGCGCTCGGCTTGCACTGAAATTCGTTGAGGCGCTTCAATCTGACGACATTTGGTGGAGGTCGGAAAAAGATTTATATGTGCAAAAACGTTAAGCAAAATGTGTTGTTTGAGCGAAGCGAGTTCACATTTTGTAGTTTTTGTATGTGTAAATATTTCATGTTTTTTCTCGTGACTCGGCATAGTCAAGTAAACTTGCCTCTGCTCTTGCTACTTGAAAAAATCCCGACCGGAAACCAAGTCGGAAGATGAAGCACCGCACTTTTTCCTTTCGGTCAACAATACGTCAACAAGCTCAGTGACCGCATTGCTTCTGCGCTCGGCTTGCACTGACTATTATTAAAAAAATAAATATCTCTCCTTTCTCCTTTCTCAAATCTCCACTTTATTTACTATCTTTGCCGTTATTATGGAAACAAAATATCCACTACTAAATACCATTGAATATCCATCAGACTTGCGCAAGCTACAAAAATCGCAGCTAAAGCAAGTTTGTGCCGAGTTGCGTGGTTATATCATCGAACAATTGGCTAACAATCCGGGGCACTTTGCCTCTAGCTTGGGGGTGATAGAACTAACGGTGGCGCTGCATTATGTATTCGATACGCCAAACGACCGCATTGTGTGGGACGTGGGTCATCAGGCTTATGGCCATAAAATTTTAACGGGACGTCGTACCCAATTTAAAACCAATCGCAAATTTAAAGGCCTTAGCGGTTTCCCTAACCCCAAAGAGAGTAGCTACGATGCTTTTGTGGCAGGGCATGCTTCTAACTCGGTATCGGCCGCTTTAGGACTATCGGTAGGTGCCCGCAAATTAAACATCGATAGCAAGGTAATTGCCGTTATTGGCGATGGCGCTATGACGGGTGGTTTGGCATTTGAAGGCCTAAATAATGCCTGTGTTAATCCCAACAACATGTTGATTATTTTGAACGATAACAACATGGCCATCGATAAGCCTGTAGGCGCATTGAGCGAGTACCTTACCAGCATTACTACATCGGCTTGGTACAATCGTTGGCGCTTTAAAATCTATCATTTGTTGCGCAAAATAGGATTAATGAACGACCGCAAGCGCAACCGTTGGCTACGCATTGGTAATACGCTTAAAAATGCGGCATCGGGCACCCATAATATTTTTGAAAACCTAAATATTCGCTATTTTGGGCAAGTAGATGGGCACGATGTGCTGCAATTGGTAAAAGTGCTAACCGATATTAAAAACTTTGACGGCCCTCGTGTGTTGCACATTAAAACCATTAAAGGTAAGGGCTTTACACCTGCCGAATCAGAAGCTACCATTTGGCATGCACCCGGTAAATTTAACCCCGAAACGGGCGAACGTATTGTATCAAAAGCCAGTGCATCGCTTTACCAAGATGTATTTGGCGAAACCTTGTTAGAACTGGCCAAAACCAATGAAAAAATAGTAGGTATAACTCCTGCTATGCCTACCGGTTGTTCTATGAACATTATGATGGAGGCCATGCCCGATAGGGTATTTGACGTTGGTATAGCCGAGGCACACGCCGTTACTTTCTCGGCCGGTTTGGCCAAGGCGGGCATGATGCCGTATTGCAACATTTATTCGTCGTTTATGCAACGTGCTTACGACCAAATTATTCACGACGTAGCGTTGCAAAACCTAAACATGGTGCTATGCCTTGACCGTGCAGGCTTAGTAGGTGCCGATGGCCCTACACACCACGGAGCATTCGATTTGGCTTACCTGCGTTGCATTCCCAACTTAACCATTGCATCGCCCCTAAACGAGGCAGAACTGCGCAATATGCTGTATACCGCCCAATTACCCCGTAAAGGAACCTTTGTAATTCGTTATCCACGTGGTTGTGGCCAGGGCGTAGATTGGAAAGACCAACCCTTTGAAGAAATACCCATTGGCAAAGCTGTATGCCTACAAGAAGGTACCGATGTAGCCGTTCTTGCCCTTGGACCTATAGGAAACGAGGCGCTGAGAGCGGTCAACAGTCAGTGCAAGCCGAGCGCACAAGCAAGTTCGGTCACTGAGCTTGTCGAAGTGCCCGAAACGAGCGTAGCAACTTCTTCTTTATCGATAGGTATTTATAACATACGCTTTGTCAAACCATTAGACGAAGAAACATTGCACTCCATTTGTAAAACCTACAAACGCATTATAACCCTCGAAGACGGTGTATTGCAAGGTGGCTTTGGGTCGGCCGTTTTAGAATTTATGGCCGATAACGGCTACAGCCTACCCGTTAAGCGCATTGGTATTCCCAATCAATTTGTAGAACACGGCAGCCCCGCCGAACTATATCACATGCTAGGCATGGACGCCGAAGGCATCGCCAAAGCAATAGAAGGGTAAGAAAATTATGATTAAATTTTATTTACAACTTGTTTGTTTTGCAATGGCAGCGGTGTTGCTGTCGTGTACGGGCGATATGCCTGCATCAGAGCCTGATTTTCCATTTGATGTGTATTTGGTGATGTACAATGCCAATAATGGGGTGGGTAGCATGGAGGCCGATGATGTAAAACCAGGGCAATCTACAGTGGTAGCAGAAAACCAATTTGTAAGAGAAGGATACGATTTTGTGGCATGGAATACCAAAGCCGATGGCAGTGGCGATGCGTACTATCCTGGCGATAAGCTGACACCTAACAATCATATGTATTTGTATGCGCAATGGACTTTATCGCCAGCTTCTAGCATGCACGAGGGGCATTTTTATGTAGATTTGGGTTTGCCCAGTGGTACCCTTTGGGCGGCTAATAATATAGGAGCAGAGCATCCCGAACAGGTGGGTAATTTGTATACCTTTGATGCAACCATTGCAGCGCAAGAGTGGGGTGGTAAATGGCGTTTGCCCAGCAAAGAAGAGGTAGACGAATTGTTAGATGATAAATTGTGCCAGTGGACGATAATGATTCAAAGTGGCGTTAAAGGTTACGTGGTTACCAGCAAACAAAATGGTAATGCGCTATTTTTGCCTCATACAGGTTACTTGCAAAATAGCCAAGTTATCAATACCGATTTTTGTGGACTGTATTGGACGCAAACATCGTATGTATCGGATACATCGCGTGCCTTTTGTTTACGCTTTAACGATGACGTAAAAGAATCTTATCTGAATTACGTTACGTATGGTTTTGCTGTAAGGCCAGTATGGACGTTAAAGGAGATGTAACCTGAAGCAAAAGAGGCTGCTAAAATTCTTTTAGTCAGCCTCTTTGATTATGTAGGAAATGTTATTCTTGGATGTTTACATGAATCCATCCATTGTACGATTTATAATTGTCGTATAGTATTTTTGTGTGCACGGGATTATCTCCACTTACAATCACTGCAGAACCTTTTGGTGCTTCGTTTCCGTCAAAGATTAGGTAATTTATCGTTATTTTTCCGGTGTAATCAAAACCAGCCAATGAGCGAAGGTAGTATTGTAGTTTACTAACGTCTAAAAGTCCTTCTTTATTCATGTTGTTAAAGTGTTCGTTTGCTTCATTGTAGGTGGCAAACTCACCATAATACAAATAGTATGAATTATTTTCGGTAAGCAAACCAATGTCGTTTAGTTTCTTGCCATATTCATGGATAAATGCTTCGCTGTTGCCCGATAAGTGTTCGATGGTAACTTCGGCAGTAATAACAACGGTATTAGGTGTGTTTTGCTGTAAGTTAAGCTTGGTTTCTTTAATAATGCTATCGTACCAATGTAAAGATAAAAGAATGCTGGTGTTTTTAAAAATAGGATACTTTCTATCTTCTATTTCATTTTCAAGGTTGTTTACAAAGTTGTCAAAATTTTTAATGGCCGTTTCTTTCGATACATTAGCACCATTGGATAGATTAAAATGGATAATTTGTTGATTGACAAAACTTTCTAGTTCCGACGTGCATCCCTCTTTTTCATTATAGATAGTACTATAAGCAGTAATGTTTTCTGTGCACGATGCTAAACATCCTATAAGCAGACTAACTAAGCAAGTCCATTTAATAGCTTTTTTCATAATTCATGGTTTGGTAAAACATATTTTTTAATTGCGCTGCAAACTTAGTTATATATGCAATAGGCATATAAAGAGCGATGATAAAAAACATTAACGAATTTATAAAAAGGCTATGTCACAACAAACAGTTGATAAATAGCCATTTTTATAGGGGAGTATCAGAACTCCCCTACAAACTGTTATTTGCAGTTATCTATACTCATTTGGAATTTCGATATGAAGTGTCTCACACAATAACTTCAC
>JAFOFC010000013.1 GCA_017387515.1 Paludibacteraceae bacterium | reverse complement strand
TAGCGTACGCTTAAACAACAAAGTTGCCATAACGCCCACCTATCCACAAGTTCCCCATTGTCAAACAGGGTACTACCTACCTAATCGTCCAGTTTTTACGCTCGACCCTTGGTTTCACGCGGGCGTTTATTACGTACAAGAAGCGGGATCGATGTACTTGGAGCAGGTGGTGAGGAAATATCTTTCGGGCCCTTCGACAAGCTCAGGGCCCGTAAATGATGAATCGACTAATCGACTAATCGGTGACGTATTGATGACCGAAGGGAATAATCGATTAACTCCTAACTCCTCACTCCTAACTCCTAACTATATATGTTCTTCTACAAACTCAAAAGCTGAACTGCATGCAATTAGGGCATTGGACCTTTGCGCTGCTCCTGGGGGTAAATCCACCCACCTAGCCAGTTTATTGGGCGATGATAGTTTACTTATTAGCAACGAAGTAATGCCCCAACGTGCCCACATTTTGGCCGAAAACGCCACCAAATGGGGTTACGGAAATATGGCTGTTACCAACAATCGCCCTGCCGATTTTGGCAAACTAGCAGGATACTTTGACCTTATTTTAACCGATGTACCCTGCTCTGGCGAGGGAATGTTTCGCAAAGACGAAAAAGCCATAGAAGATTGGAGCCCTGCCTATGTTTTGGAATGCGCCGAACGTCAACGCAGCATTTTAACCGACGTTTGGCCAGCCCTAAAACAAGATGGCTTGCTAATTTACAGCACCTGTACCTTTAATAAAGCCGAAAACGAAGACAACATTGCCTGGATTGCCCAAGAATTGGGAGCAGAAATACTAGAAAGCCGCCATTTTTACTTTCACACCGACCAAAGCGAGGGACTGTTTATGGCTGCGCTACGCAAAACCGCTCCAGCTGGAAATATGCGCATTAAATCAAAAAAGTCGATTAGTCGATTCGCCGATTCACCGATTAGTCGGAGCAAAGCGAACATAAGTATTCTTATCAATAGCGAGAATTGGTGCATCAAAGAAGAAAAAGACCTGATATACGCTCTACCTAAGGCGTACGAGGCCGATTTTGCTCTACTCGACAAGCACTTGCGTTGGCTTAAAAAGGGCATCGGCATCGCTACCCTTAAAGGCAAAAACCAAACGCCCCACATCGATTTGGCCTTATCGCGCCACATCAACAAAGAGGCATTTACCCCCTACGAATTAGATTTACCCACCGCTTTGCATTATTTAAAAGGCGAATCCATCACCTTACCCGATGCCCCCATCGGCTACCTACTATTAACCTTTAAAGGCGTACCCATGGGTTGGGGCAAAAACATCGGCAACCGATGCAACAACCTTTACCCCGATGCGTGGCGCATTAGAATGAATATACCCGATACATTATGCACATTACCGTTTTAGGATCGGGCACCTCTATTGGTGTACCTTATTTAAACTGTCCCTGCGAGGTTTGCACATCTACCAACCCCAAAGACAAACGCTTGCGTGCCTCTATCCGCATAGACATAGACGGCAACTGCTTTATAGTAGATTGCGGGCCCGATTTTAGGCAACAAATGATGCTACACCCCACCCCTAAAATTGATGCCGTACTGCTTACGCACGAACATTACGACCACGTATCGGGTCTAGACGATTTACGTCCCTTTGGCAACGTAAGCATTTTTGCCGAAAAAAACGTTATCAAAGCCATTAAACGAGGCATGCCGTATTGTTTTCCTAAAAAAAGCCTGCTACCATGGCGCAGAAAATTGTATCCCGGCGTACCCTTGCTGTCCATTTTTCCGATATCTACCCAACCTTTTGAAATAAACGGTATTACCATACAACCCATTCGATGCTACCATCACAAACTGCCTATTTTGGGCTTTCGCATCCAAAATTTTGCCTACCTAACCGATATTAGCAGTATAGACGATAGCGAAGTAGCAAAAGTAATGGACGTGGATGTACTTATTATAGATGCCCTACGCATTACGTACCACTTTTCGCACTTTACCCTACAGCAAGCGCAAGAGTTTGCTACCCGTGTACGGGCCAAACGCGTGTATTTTACCCACCTAAGCCACCAAATAGGCCTGCACGATGCCGTACAAGCATCGCTCCCCACTGGTCAATTTCTTTGCTACGATGGCATGGAGATAGAAGTCGACTAATCGGCGAATCGATTTCAAAAAAATACATAAAAAAAGGTTGCAGGCAGCAACCTTTTCTTGTAATTAGTATCGTCATCTATTTTACCAACACTTTCTTTATCGTATTTCTTGCCGACACAAGATATACACCCGAGGGAAGTGAGCCATTGCATGCCGTTACGTTTTTACCTACCATATTATAGATCACGAAATCGTCCGAACAAGCAATCAATCCACCTACAACAGAAATCGCCACATCCTCTGTAATAGCATCTACCGATGTTGGGGTATCTTCGATACATTCAATATTGACAAAGTCTCCAAAAACACCATGCGATTTATACGCATCCATCGACTCGCAAGGAACATATAAGACTACCTTATCCATCGGCAAAGAAAAAAAGGCAAATACACTTATATTAGGAACTTGCTTGGCGTAACATGTGATGGTGCTAATAGCAGGACATTCCGAAAAAGCGGCATCTTCTATGGTTGCGATACTGGCAGGTAGAATTACAGAGGTCAGCGCATCACATGCGGCAAATGCACACACTCCGACCAATTCTACTCCATCACCTATGGTAATGGTTGCCAACTTCTTGGCACCATAAAAAGCATACCTTTCTACCTCTACTACCGTATTGGGCATCACAACCGACTCCAAATTGGTCATGGAAAACGAATAAATCGCTAACGCAGTAACTCCATCTGGAATAGAATACGAAGTTCCTTCTTTGGCTATCGGGTATAAAATGAGTTTGGTTTTATCCTTATTAAATAGCACACCATCTGTCGATGCAAAATATTCATTTTCTGCCGACACAACAACTTCTGCTAAATCGGCACAACCTGCCATGGCTGTTTCTGAAATAGTTGTAATGGTACTGGGGATAGTAACCGAAGTAATTTGGTTCTGCCCAAACGCATTATCACCTACAGCAACAACTGTGTAATCTTGGTCGTTATAGCTAACGATAGACGGAATGGTAACACTACCAACATACTCACCCTCGTAGTCTTGATAAGTATTCCCTTTAAAAGTAACCTGTGCTGTTTTGTTTTCTGAATCTATATTATAGTATATACCATCAATCTCCGCATCGTGCGCATTGACAACAACAGATAGTATTAGGGCCGAAGCCAATAGTAAAATTTTCTTTCTCATATTTTAGCCAATTCTATTCCTAAAAACAGTGTTGAACCACATCGTTTATCATCGCGCAAAGGTAGTTGTTTTACATTATAATAACAAATGTTTTGCAGTTTCACTTTAAACCTAGCCTTCTTTTACGAGTCAAAGAGTCGTAATTAGTTAGAAATAAAACAAACACATTAAAATTTACGATTATGAAAAAGATTATCAAATTAGGTTTTATAGCTTTAATGGCTACTATGATTGTTTCGTGCAACAGCAACTCAAGCAACAACGAAAACACTTGCCAAAAAGAATGCCCCGCTATGCACGCTTGTCCTAAAAAATGCCACAAAATGAAACATGGAGGCAAAAATTTTGAAAAATGGGCTAAATTTGACAGTCTATCAGAACAAGAACAAAAAGAACTGATTCAAAAAGCCAAAACATTTATCGACAACCGCGAAGCTAAACGCAAAGCGTACAGAGATTATATCAACAATTTGTGGGAAAACTTTGACAACCTAACCATCGACCAGCAAAAAAGTTTATTGATGAAAAAAATGCACGGTTTTGATGGTCCACGCAAACTTCAAAAACCCATGTGCGGCAAAAAAGATTTCAAAAAGCCTCACTGCAAAGGTCCTCGCCCCGACTGCCCAAAAGCGGATAAATAATAAATTTGATAAACCCTTTAAAGGCACTGCAACCTAAGCGTTGCAGTGCTTTTTACATTCTAATTACATTCATCTTACATTGTATTTACAGAAAAATCTTCTTACACCTAAAACACATCGTTTAACATAAAATAAGAATATAACTAGTTCCTACACCTTACAAACGTATATATTTGCATTACAAAAGATATTTAGTATTGATTCGAGTGAAAAACATACTAACATACCTAATACCATTTATTGTCTTATTGGTTGCTGCAATAAGCAACCTAACACCTTCTGAGCATAACCATTTTGAGGAACATGCCAATATACAGCAAAACGATGTTGCATACTACTCTATTGACGTTCCCGATGCCGGTTCTACTTTGTATATTCCCCCTTCAACATCGGGCGCTTGTGCTACCCACTTGTTTAGTAATACAAAAAACAGAAACTATAACCCCAACTTTCTTTCTGATTTTATCAAAAACGGCAAACTAATCCGCACTACTAACTTCTTTTTTACACAACATAATACCTCTTCTTATCTTTATTTGTTTACCAAACCTACGCATCGATTAGTAAGTTATGGTAAACTGGTTATTTAGCCAGCAATGCCTCATGAGCAATAAACATTCGGGCCCTTTTTCCCTTCGGTCAACAACACGTCGACAAGCTCAGGGACCGAATCTCATGCAACAAACAAACTTTCGGGCCCTTCGACAAGCTCAGGGACCGAATGGAATCGACTAATCGTCTAAACGACTAAACGAATTTCAGTGCAAGCCGAAAGCAGAGTCAAACTTGTTTGAACTATGCTAAGGCGAAGCCTGAAATCATGAAAAGCGAAGCTTTGAATAATAAACATTATAAACATGGGAATCTTACAAATTTTTACTTTATTAGGAGCATTGGGCATGTTCCTATACGGCATGAACTTAATGAGTTCGGGCCTTCAAAAAGCATCGGGCAATAAACTAAGAAGTTTTTTATCGGCCATGACCTCTAACCCCTTTAAGGGCGTTATGACAGGTTTAGGCATCACCTCTATTATCCAATCATCGTCGGCTACTACCGTTATGGTGGTTAGCTTTGTTAACGCAGGACTGCTTACCCTTGCACAAGCCATTGGCGTTATTATGGGGGCCAATATCGGCACTACCGTTACCGCCTGGTTGGTCTCTTGGCTAGGTTTTAAAGCCGATATTTCTATCCTTGCCACTTATGGCATTGGGTTTTTTATTTTCTAATTCCAAAAAGAATCAACGTCAAAACATAGGCGAGCTAATTGTTGGTTTCTGTTTACTATTTTTGGGATTATCGTTTATGAAAGAATCGGTACCCGATTTAAACCAAACTCCAGAGGTATTGGACTTTGTTAAAACCTGGTCTAGCTATGGATTTGGTTCGGTACTTATTTTCTTGTTATTTGGCACAGTACTCACCTTGGTACTGCAATCATCATCGGCCACCATGGCCATCACCCTTATTATGCTTAGCATGGGCTGGATTCCATTCCACATGGCTTGTGCCATGGTATTGGGCGAAAACATTGGTACCACCATTACCGCAAACATTGCTGCTGCCGTAGGCAATACACAAGCCAAACGAGCCGCCATGTCGCACACCATTTTTAATGTATTTGGGGTTATTTGGGCCTTGATTTTATTTCAACCATTCTTGGCCTTGGTGGGTAAGATTATAGAACTGTTTGGGTTTCCTAATCCAGCTGCCGATGGTTTTGTAGTAAGCAACCCTACCTCTGAAGAAGGCACAGCCGCATTGTACGGGCTATCGATGTTGCATACCTTGTTCAATACCATTAACACCCTTATATTGGTTTGGTTTGTTAAGTACATAGAGAAAGCTGTTATTTGGATAATCAAAGCACCCAAAGACCAGGAAAACGAAATTTTCCGCCTTAAATACATTTCGGCTGGCCCGCTTGCTACCCCCGAATTGGCCACCGAACAAGCCTTTAACGAAATCATCCACTTTGCACAGGTTTCTAAAAAAGGATTGGATTACACCAAGCAAGCCATTGCCGAGAGCGATGCTGACGCATTTGAACAACTGCGATTAAAATTGGTTAAGTACGAAGAAATTTCCGACAGAATTGACTACGAAATTGCGGCCTTTTTAAATGCAGTATCTACCGAGGATATTAGCGAAAGTACCTCTATCAAAATCAAAGCCATGTATAAAATCATTGGCGAGTTAGAATCGTTGGGCGATTCGGGCGAGGCCATTAGTCGCATTCTGTCTAGAAAAAACATCCACAACAAAAACTTTGATACCGAAAGCATACAAAAGTTGGTAGATTTAGCAAACACCATCGATAGTGCCTACGAGGCAATGTTGTACAACCTAGAAGCAGCACACAAAGGCACACTTACCGAGATTACCAACGCTTATAATGCCGAAAATCGCATCAATAGTTTGCGCAACAATCTGCGCGATGCCGAAATTGAAGCACTAGAAAATGGCGGTAAAAATTACCAAACCAGTGTGTACTATATAGACATCATGAACGAGCTAGAACGCATGGGCGATTACATCATCAACATTTCGCAAGCGCTTGAAAGTGGTTTTACTAAAAAATAAAGAAAACAAACCACTCAAATATTTTGCACAATAAAAAAAAGTGCGTATCTTTGCGGTCCATAAATTCGACAAGGTATAAATAAGCATGCTCAAAAGAGCATCACCCGATCGAAGGTATTTTATAAAAACAATCTTTATAACATGTACGCAATTGTAGAAATCGCCGGACAACAATTTAAGGTTGCTAAAGA
This sequence comes from Paludibacteraceae bacterium, assembly GCA_017387515.1. GTDB lineage: Bacteria > Bacteroidota > Bacteroidia > Bacteroidales > Paludibacteraceae > Enterocola. The sequence continues at coordinate 20 of JAFOFC010000013.1, read as the reverse complement.
CCAAAAAGTGTTTGTTCATC
>JAFOFC010000012.1 GCA_017387515.1 Paludibacteraceae bacterium | reverse complement strand
CCTGAATATGGCCCGATAGCATGTGGGGATGCAACATGCCAATGTTTACCTCGCGGGTAAGTTTTTGCAGCAACTCCGATTCGGGTTGCGAATGGTCTAGGATGTATTTTTCTATCATTGTATATTCGTTTATTCAATGCTTCGCATTTCATGAAGTTGCTCACGCTCGGCAAAGCAAATAAATTTGTTCTGCCCTCGCTTAATCGCAACTTTTGTCGTTTATTTAAACACTAATTGCGATAGGTTATTGGGGTCAAAGTATTGCGCTGCCACTTGCATTAACTGCTGTGCTGTAATGGCGTTAATTTTTTGCTCTATTTGGGCATAATCGGCTAACTTTCCATGCAAAAAGTAAGTTTTTGCTGCATTTAACACCCAAGACTCTTTGTTTTCTGATGCGATGAGCTGTTGTGCCAACAATTGTCGTTTGGCTCTTCGCAACGTGTTTTCGGTTAGCGGAACGGTTGCCAATTTATATAACTCGTTTTGCACCAATTTTATTGCCTTGGGCAGGTCTAAATGATCGCAACCCAAGTAAACGCTCCATATACCCGTATCGGTATAAGGGGTGTATTGCGCTTCTACCTGGTACACCAAAGCATGACGTTCGCGCAAACTCATGTTTAACCGGCTATTGGTAGAGGGGCCACCCAAAATGTTTATCAGCAACGAAAATACAGGCTTATTGCTATCGAATACCGAAGGCGCCCTGCCCCCTATTAAGCAATGCGCTTGCGAAGTATGCTTTTCTTTTTGCAACACTGCCGCCTGGTAGGCAAGGGGTGCCGATGCAGGCACGCTGGCCTCTGGCGCCATTTCTTGGGTTAAAAAACGGGCAGCCCACTGCTCTACCTGTTTGGTAGGCACATCGGCCATTACAAAAAACAATTGCCTGCTAGGCACATACATGCGTTTATAAAAGGCATCCAACAACTGTGCCGTTACCACTTGCAACGATTGTTTGCTGCCCAATATATTTCTACCAATGCTATAGCCATCAAATACCGCATCCTCAAAATCGTCAATAATCGATTCGGCTGGGCTGTCCAAGTAAGAATCAATCTCGTCCATTACCACCTCGCGCTCTTTTTGCAAGTTGGCATCGGTAATGGTGGTATGTTGGGTAACATCGGCTACCAGCTCAAAGGCACGGGCCAAATCGCGCTTAAGCGAAACCGCATACACCACGGTTTCTTCTTTGGTAGTATAGGCATTTAGTTCGCCACCTACCGCCTCTAAGCGGTTAATAATTTGTGCAGCCGTGCGTTTTTTAGTTCCCTTAAACAGCATGTGTTCGGTAAGGTGGGCATACCCATGCTCGGCAGGTAGTTCGTGACGCGTTCCTACCCCCACATACATGCCACAATACGCCACATCACCCTTGCATCGCACGTGCAACACCTTTAGTCCGTTGGGCAATACCCAATTGGTTACATCTGTTTTTTTCATTCTATTTGGTACTTACACACAACAAGAGGGCGACCTTTACAGTCTCCCTCTTGATAAAATATAGCATGCTATAACTTATTTTTTGCTGTTGTTACCCTTGTCAGAACCAACGCGGTCCATAGCACAACGGAAACCAATGTCGTTAGCAGATTTTGCTTGTTCTTTGTAACGACGGGTAGCAGGGCTCAACCAGTAAGAGCGGTCTTTCCAAGAACCACCTTTGTAAACACGGGTAGTATTAGAAATTTGAGTTGCCAAAAGTCTTTCTGGGTCTGCATTTGCATAGTCGGCATCGTACACACGGCGAGTAGCTTCGTCTGGATCAACCACTTCTTTCCATCTGTTAACGCTACTTTGAGCATCACCGTCTTTCCAGTTACGAACGTCCAATTTGTTGTAAGCAGCCAAACTGTCTCTTGATACAGGCACATCGTAAGCCAAGCGACCCAAGCTATCCAATTGGAAGTTGCCAATTGAATCTTGTACAGGAGCGACATACACATTACCACGGAATGGGTTGTATTCTGAGTATTCGTCGCTACTTGCAGGACGATATACGTCCATTACCCATTCGTTTACGTTACCAGCCATGTTGTACAAACCAAAGTCGTTAGGCCAGAAAGAGTTTACAGGAGCAGTAATGTTCGCTTTATCGTTCAAGTCGCCAGCCACACCCATCATGTCACCACGACCACGAGAGAAGTTGGCCATAATTTTACCACGATGTTTGCGGTTAGGGTTACGGGTTTGAGTACCATCCCAAGGATAAATACGACGTACATCGTAGTTTTCCATTTCTTCGTCCGATTTTAAACCATATGCTGCAAATTCCCATTCAGCCTCGGTTGGAAGACGATAGTTAGGCATCAACAAACCATCAGACATGGTGGTTTTACGAGGATCGCCAAACTCGTTGCGCGAGGTAGTTTTAGCAGTAGCAGGGTCGTAATCGTCGGTTTTTAGGTATTTACCAGTATTAAATACTTTAGTTTTAGCGGTAGAGTCGTTTTCGAAACGAGAAGAGTCGCGATAAATGGCTTCAAAATCAGGGAAATCAATTACACCACTTTCTTTCAATACCATTTCGTTTACACGGTCAGAACGCCACAAGCAGTAATCGGTAGCTTGTTCCCAGCTAACACCTACTACAGGATACATATCGTATGCTACGTGTGTAAAGTAGTAATTTAGGTAAGGTTCGTTGTAAGCCAACTCTTCGCGCCAAACGGTAGAGTCTGGACGACATTTGTTAGAAACTTCAGAACCGTACATAAAGTTCATCCAATACACATACTCGCGCCAGTCACGGTTAGAGATTTCGTATTGGTCCATGTAAAAGGTATTAACGGTTACACGACGTGGGTAGTTATTCCATTCGCTATAGGTATCTTCGTTTACACGACCCATGGTGAATGTACCACCACCAATTAGCACCATTCCAGGAGGGGTTGCTTGTTCGTAATCATCAACTACTTGGAAACCACCGTATTCTGCATCGTTGTATTTCCAACCTGTGGTGTTAGAAGTGCCTTTGTTACATGCTGCAATGCCAAGCACTAGCAAACCGCAAAGAAGAGTTTTGTGTAGGATGTTTAATTTCATGGTATAAATTAAGGTTATTTTATTAGCCGACTACAAAGATAACTGAAATTTTGGTTCAATATTGTATAAAAGTATATTTTTTTTTAGTTTTTCCCTAAAATGACTGCAAAGATGCAGATAATTTTTAATTTTGCAAAGAAAAAAATGTTTTTATTGGTGATTCGGTGATTCGGTGAGTCGGTGAGGCGAATCAACGATTTAACGATTCAACGATTAAACGATTCAACGATTCCGCGATTTAACAATGTAACGTTGCGGAGCAACAAGTGACAAGCGACAAACGACAAGTGACAAAATATGCACCTCAACCTAAAAGGACAACTATTTAATTTGGAGAAGCCCGTGGTGATGGGCATCTACAATGTAAGCCCCGACTCTTTTTATACAGAGAGCGTAGGGCAAACCTTGCCTAAAACGGTTGACATCATTGATATAGGTGGCTGCTCTACCCGACCTGGTAGCACCCCCGCCACCGCACAGCAAGAAAAAGAACGCCTAACGCAAGGCTTTGCCCAGCTACAAGCACAATACCCAGGCATTCCTGTATCGGTAGATACCTTTAGACCCGACATTGCCAACTGGGCGGTAACCGATCAAGGCGCCGCCATAATTAACGATGTATCGGGCGGAAGCGATGCCATGTTTGAGGTAGTGGCCAATGTGCAAGTACCTTATGTATTAACCTATCCCGAAGGCGGCAGTAGCAGCGATATGCTGTTTTATTTTTCAAAACAACTAGCCAGCCTTACCCGATTGGGCGTAAACGACATTATACTAGACCCCGGTTTTGGGTTTGGCAAAACCTTGGAGCAAAATTACGAAATAGCCCGCAACCTAACTTGCTTGCAAACTTTTGGGTTGCCCGTATTGGTAGGTATATCGCGCAAAAGCATGATTCAAAAAGTATTGGGCACCACCCCGCAAGATTCTTTGCTAGGTACCGCCATGCTAAACGTGCTGCTTTTAGAAAGAGGTGCGCACATTTTGCGCGTGCACGACGTACCCCAAGCCCAACAAGCCATTGCGATGTATGAGGCGGTGACTTTATTGACTAATCGGTGAATCGACTAATCGACTAATCGAATTTTAAAGGAGAGTTGATAAAGGAGAAAGGAGAAATATAGAATCGACTTTATGAGGGCGAAGCCCGAATAATCGGTGAGGCGGTGAGGCGGTGAGGCGGTGAGGCGGTGAGGCGAATCAATGCGGTCACTGAGCTTGTCGAAGTGCCCAGCATTGATTGTAAATATAACAACGTGAAAGGATATGTTTACATATTATTATGTGCAGACGGTAGTTATTACACAGGTAGTACTACCAATTTAGATATAAGATTAGCCCAACATTTTTCTGGAGAAGGTGCTAATTATACTCAAAAACATCGTCCAATAAAATTGTTGTATTTTGAAGAATTTAGTGATATTTCTAAAGCTTTTGATAGAGAAAAACAAATACAAGGGTGGAGTAGAAGAAAAAAAGAAGCACTGATACAAGAAAGATTTGAAGAAATACCAAATTTATCAAAGAAATAGGATTTCTTATCGGGGGCTTCGACAGGCTCAGCCACCGATATAGGGTCGAATCAATGAATCAACATTAATTCGGGCACTTGAATATTTCTTTTGCGGCTCGGCATAATCCAAAACTGGGCCCTTCGACAGGCTCAGGGACCGTTTTGGCCTCTGCTCTCGGCTTGCACAAAGATTCGACAAGCTCAGGGACCGAATTAAAGACAAGTAACGAATTATGATAGAATTTAGAATAAAAGACTTTTTTGACATCCTGATTGTGGCCATATTGCTGTACCAAACGTACAAGTTGTTAAAAGGCACATCGGGCATGAATATTTTTGCCTTGCTGGTAAGTTTTATTAGCGTTTGGTTTTTGGTTTCGTTTGTATTCCAAATGGAATTGCTAGGCTCTATATTAAATAAGGTGGCCAACGTAGGGGTTATCTTACTGGTTATTCTGTACCAAGACGAAATTAGAACTTTCTTGGCCAATTTAGGCAGCCGATATGCGAACAACATTTACGCTCGCATACGCAGGGCCCTTATTCGCACTAACGAGCGCCAACCTAAGCTAGACATTGACGAAATTGTAGAAGCCATGATAGCCTGTTCCAAAACCAAAACAGGCGCCTTGGTGGTAATACAAAAAGAGGGCGATTTAACCACCTATTGCCAAACGGGCGAAATCATAGAATCGAACATTAAATCGCGCCTTATAGAAAATATTTTCTTTAAAAACACCCCCTTGCACGATGGTGCCCTTATTATTGTAGAAGACAAAATTAAGGCGGTGGGTTGCATTTTGCCCATATCGCACAAGCGCGATTTGCCCAAAGAACTGGGGCTACGCCACCGTGCTGCCCTGGGCATTACCGAAAAAACCGATGCTTACGTAGTGATTGTATCAGAAGAAACGGGCCGCATATCGTGCATGCGCCAAGGCGAAATGCTGCTGGGGGTAAGCAAGGAGCGGCTTACGGAGTGGCTTAGGAGTTAGGAGTTAGGAGTTAGGAGTTAGGAGTTAGGAGTTGGGAGTTAGGAGTTAGGAGTTACAAAAAAAATCTCAGCAATTGCTGAGATTTTTTTGTGCATATAATCGATTAGTCGGTTAGTCGATTAGTCGGAGCTTTGCTAGCAAAGCGACTGATTAAAATTTTGCATTGTGCATATCGCCGGTTTGCATAAAGGCTTGGTGCATACCAAAGCAAGTAGCTAGGTTGGTAGGGGTATGGCCTTTAGCAGCCGATGCCAAGTATTCGCGCATCAATGGGCGATAGCTTGGATCTACGCAGTTGTCGATAATTAAGTTAGCACGTTGAATAGGCGATTTGCCACGCAAGTCGGCAATACCGTGTTCGGTAATCAATACTTTTACCGAGTGTTCGCTGTGGTCGATGTGCGATACCATAGGAACAATGGCACTAATAGCACCATTTTTAGCGGTAGATGGTGTGGTAAAGATAGAAATGTAAGCGTTGCGTGTAAAGTCGCCAGAACCACCCAAACCGTTCATCATTTTGGTACCCATAACGTGAGTACTGTTAATGTTGCCGTAAATATCGGCTTCTAATGCGGTATTGATGGTAATCAAGCCCAAACGACGTACCAAACCAGGGTTGTTAGACAATTCTTGTGGACGAAGCACCAGTTTGTTGTGGAAGAAGTCCATGTTGTCGTAAATTTCTTGCAACACAGGGTCGGTTACGGTAAGCGAGCAACCCGATGCAAAGGTAATGCGGCCTTTTTTCATTAGGTCGATAACTGCATCTTGAATTACCTCGGTAAACATGGTAAAGGCAGGAATTTCTGGGTTATTACCCAATTCGAACATTACGGCATTAGCAATGTTACCTACCCCACTTTGTACAGGCAAGAACGATTTTGGAATACGGCCCAAACGCATTTCGTTGGTTAAGAATTCCGATACGTATTTACCAATTTGGCTGGTTACCTCGTCGGGAGCAGTAAAGCCACCTACCTCGTCTTTGCGGTTGGTTTTAACCACAGCCACTACTTTTTTAGGATCTACTTTTAGCACAGGGCTACCAGCGCGGTCTGATACGCTGTATACAGGAATCTCGTGACGGCAAGGAGGGTCGCAAGGTTCGTAAATATCGTGCATGCCACGCAAGGTTTTTGGGTGGCGTTCGTTCAACTCAATAATAATACGATCGGCCAAATTGGCAATGGTGGGCGATATACCTACCCCACTGGTAAGCACAATTTCGCCAGCATCGTTAATATCGCACGCTTCGATAATAGCCACGGTTGGTTTTGGCATAAAACCATAACGCAACTCTTGTGCTAATTGCGAAAGGTGCATGTCAAAATATTCAGCACCACCAGGGGTATTAAGCGAGTTACGCAAATCTTTGTTAGATTGGTAAGGAGTACGGAAACTAATGGCATTAGCGCGGGCTAGCGCACCGTCGGTGCTATCGCCAGTAGAGGCACCGGTGTACATACCAATTTTAAAAGGTTTACCTTCGGCATGCAAAGCTTCTGCACGTTTAGCAAGAGCAGAAGGCACTTCTTTAGGCGCACCAGCAGGGGTAAAACCACTAAAACCTACTACGTCGCCATCGTTAATAAGCAAGGCTGCTTGCTCAGCCGTCATTACGTTGTAAATCATATTATAAATAGATTAAATGTACAAACAATGCCGCAAAGATAGTAAATATAAAGGAGAATTGATAAAGGAGAAAGGAGAAAGTGCACTTTATACCCCACAGACCCACACAAACCCCTTACACCACCAACGGCTGCAACCCCATAGGGATTACAGCCGTTGGATAAATTATTTTTTAATAATTAATTTCTTTTGAACTTAACAATACAATCAATGCTAATCTTTCACAACCTATATAAGGTTGAGTTAGAATGGTTCTAATTTCTCTTGTAATGAGTCTATTGCCCAATTTGATGGGATTCTTTTGCTTGCAGAAGCATCGCCACTTGACGTAAGGCTAACTCGCGCGTAGTTGCATACGATGTACGCCCCAATGAGCACCTCACCTGCACAGCAGAGTCCAGCATGCTCTTTCTGATTGAATTGAGTAAGATTTGATTTTCCACTTAATATATCGTTAGAAAAATTGTTTATTATTTGAATGGTAGATACAAAAGTAATAAGGAACCTTACTCATACGGTAGGTTCCTTTCATTCATTATTATTTCTGCCAAATATTGACTGCATGATATACTCTCATAACACCCCTTTCTCTTTCATAAATTCTTCTAAATCTTCCATTACATAAGCAGCACTGAATGTGTGTAGCACATCGTACGAAGGGATCAAGTAATCATACAATAT